>JAUWSG010000083.1 GCA_030610155.1 Gammaproteobacteria bacterium | reverse complement strand
GTTCATCAATAGAAACGCGCTCGACACCTGGCATCGAGGGGACGGCTTCACGTTGAGATGTGCCTTCCAGGATGAACATAGGGTAAATAAGATCATCAACGCTCAGGCTGGATTCACGCATCAGACGCCGTGAAAAATCATCGCGGCGCATTCTGCGCATGCGAATACCTGGAAATTGCCCCCGTCCGGTTTCTAAACGACTCACGTTAAGCTCTCCTGTTTGTGCCACATCGCGTCAATATCAGCTTTCATTCTACAATGATGATAAATGACATGCGCACAGTAGTACAGAAAATGCGGGTCGGGGTAAATTCAGGTGGAGTGCCCCGGGAACATTTAACCGGGGCGCTGGATAACAGTCTGTTATCCCCGGAATAATTGAATACCCTGTAAAGGTGGTCAATTATTCCGGGATGGATCGACCGTTAACGTTTCTTTTTAGCGGTTTTCTTTTTTGCCTTTTTCTTTGCCGCCTTCTTTTTAGCGACCTTTTTCTTCACTTTCTTCTTGGTGGCTTTCTTTTTAGCGACCTTTTTCTTCACTTTCTTCTTAGTGGCTTTCTTTTTAGCGACCTTTTTCTTCACTTTCTTCTTGGTGGCCTTCTTTTTAGCGACCTTTTTCTTCACTTTCTTCTTAGTGGCCTTCTTTTTAGCGACTTTTTTCTTCACTGTCTTCTTGGCAGTCTTCTTCTTAGCGGCTTTTTTCTTCACTGTCTTCTTGGCAGTCTTCTTCTTAGCGGCCTTTTTCTTCACTGTCTTTTTGGTAGTCTTCTTCTTAGCGGCCTTTTTCTTCACTGTCTTTTTGGCAGTCTTCTTCTTAGCGGCTTTTTTCTTCACTGTCTTTTTGGTGGCCGTTTTGGCTTTTTTCGCTGCAGGCGCTGCTTTTTCTTCAACAGGTGCCTTTTCTGGTTCTGGTTCTGGTTCAGGCTCTACATACGCAGGTTTAATAGACTCCGGAATTTCAACCTCTGGCGCTGTGAACATGGTTTCGATCACGGTTTCAGGTAACTCATCGATAACTTTGCATAAATCATCAAATATATCAGAGACTTCCCCGACACCTTGAACGGTGCGCAGCATGTTTTTGTTTCTGTAATAGGCAATCAGAGGGGTTGTTTGTGCTTCGTATATTCGTAAACGATTGCTGATGGTTTCTTCGTTATCATCAGAACGATGATGAAGGTTGCCGCCACAAAGGTCACATTGGCCATCCAGTTTGGGCGGGTTTGTATAAACATTATACAGTTGACCGCATGACTCGCAGGTACGACGACCGGTTGTTCTTTCTACGATGACATCAAAATCCACGGCGATCAGGCAAGCGGCTTGCAGGGGTTTATCCAGCTCTTCGAGCATAGTTTGTAATGCTTCAGCCTGGATGAGGTTGCGTGGAAAGCCGTCAAGAATGAAACCCTCAGCGGTGTCAGGATCATTCAGGCGTTCTTCGATCATACCTAGCACGATAGAATCGGAAACAAATTGTCCCGCATCAATAGCGGCTTTTGCTTGTCTGCCTAGCTCACTATCGGCCTTAACGGCTGCGCGGAGCAGATCCCCGGTCGAAAGTTGAGGAACGTTGTATTTTTCAACCAGGTGTTTTGCCTGGGTGCCTTTGCCTGAACCTGGTGCCCCGAGTAATACGATTCTCATATGCTTCCTCGCTCCTGATCAAATAACACTGCGTGTTGTTTTAATGTGTTGTTATAAATTGTACTGGCGTTAGCTATCTGGCTCGCCACCCCTTTTAGTTCTTATATCATGTAAAAACATCATGTAAAACTGATTCTCCTTAAATATTAAAATGAAAAATATCAGCTATTATTGATGTGAACATAAATTAACCACTATCTTGCCGGTCATTCAGCTGGCATGCGCCGTTTTTTATGCTAAAAGTACGCTAAAAATGCATGCCAAACTAAACTTGATTATGTAAAAGTAATTATGCGCTGTTGAACAAAATATTTAATTAATACTAGTACAGTCATACGTCTTGTGTTAAAAAATTCTAGCCTTTGTTTTTATCGAAAAGTGATTTCATTTGCAAGCCGGTATTCTGATAAAAGCATTATTTGTACCGTCTTGTTGAGAATCGACCTGTCCGGGTTGGCTGGATTTTGGTTTTTTTTATCTATCAATAACTAAAACTTTGTTCAGAACAAGTTGTTTTGAATTATATGGGAGTGTGTTTGATGACTAAGAGAAATGCCTTTTACGCCCAGTCAGGCGGTGTGACAGCAGTGATTAATGCATCGGCTTGCGGTTTGATTGAAACTGCGCGTAAACACAAAAACAAAATCGGTAAGGTTTATGCGGGTCGCAATGGCATCATTGGGGCGCTGACAGAAGACCTGATTGATACCAGTAAAGAAACTGCCAGATCAATAGCCGCATTACGTCACACGCCCTCGGGTGCATTTGGGTCCTGCCGTTACAAGTTAAAAGGCCTGGAGGAGGACAAGGCGCAATATGAACGGTTGATTGAGGTTTTCAAGGCGCATGACATTGGGTACTTTTTTTATAATGGCGGTGGCGATTCCCAGGACACGGCCAACAAGGTCTCCCAGATAGGCGCGAAACTCGGTTATCCGATTACCTGTGTCGGGATTCCAAAGACAGTCGATAATGATTTGCCGATTACAGACAATTGCCCCGGGTTTGGTTCTGTTGCCAAATATGTTGCCGTCTCCATTAGAGAAGCGGCGTTTGATGTTGCCTCGATGGCAAAAACCTCGACCAAGATTTTCGTGATGGAAGTCATGGGCCGACATGCAGGCTGGATTGCTGCCGCAGGCGGGCTGGCCGCAGAGAAAAAAGGTGATGCACCTCATATCATTTTGTTTCCGGAAATAGTGTTCGATAAGGCGGCTTTTCTTAAACGGGTTGATCAATGTGTGAAAAAATATGGCTATTGCGCGATTGTTGTCTCTGAGGGGATCAAAAACCCGGAGGGCCAGTTTCTTGCTGAAGCCGGTGGTCGCGATTCTTTTGGTCATGCCCAATTAGGCGGGGTAGCGCCCGTTGTTGCTCAAATGATCAAGGATGAGCATGGTTACAAATATCATTGGGCGGTCGCGGATTATTTGCAACGCGCAGCACGCCATATTGCGTCTAAAACAGATGTGGAGCAGGCCTATGCGCTGGGTAAAGCCGCCGTACAGCTGGCGCTAAAAGGGCAAAATGCTGTCATGCCGACCATTGTACGTAAGTCAAATAAGCCCTATAAGTGGACTACCGGCGTCGCCAAGCTTTCTGCTGTCGCCAATGTGGAAAAGATGATGCCAAAAAATTACATCACCAAAGACGGTTTTGGCATTACCGAACGCTGCCGGACCTATCTGCAACCTTTGATCAAGGGTGAGGATTATCCACCCTACAAAAATGGCCTGCCGCAGTACGTGGTATTAAAGAATGTCGCCGTGCCGAAGAAATTGAAGAAGAAGTTTACGATTTAAAGCTGGTTTGGCCACGGAGGTCACGGAGAAAGACATTTGATTAACAGATAAAAAAAGGCGGCTAAATAGCCGCCTTTTTTTTTGGTTACCAGGTTCTAACAAATGAACTGGTTTTCTCCGTGACCTCCGTGGCCAAATTGATTTTTAAAGCAACGGTGCGATGACCAGGCTGACGATTGCCATGACATTGATGAGAATGTTCATGGACGGTCCGGAAGTATCTTTGAAAGGATCGCCGACAGTGTCGCCTACTACAACAGCGGTATGTGTATCGGATCCCTTGCCACCCAGGTTGCCTTTTTCAACATATTTTTTCGCATTGTCCCAGGCGCCGCCGGCATTGGCCATGGTGATGGCGAGTAACACACAACCTAATAGCGCGCCACCTAACATGCCCCCCAGGGACGAAGCACCAAGACCAAATCCTACGACCACTGGCGCTGATACTGCAAGTACGCCGGGTAAGACCATCTTTTTGAGTGCCGCGCGGGTTGCAATATCAATGCAGCGGGCGTTATCAGGTTTTGCCGTGCCTTCGAGTAGACCCGGAATTTCCCGAAATTGGCGACGGATTTCGTGGATCATTTCAAAGGCGGCATCCCCTACGGCGGTCATCGTCAGTGCGCCGACCAGAAAAGGAAAAATGCCACCGATAAACAAACCGACCAGAACGTCAGGATTGTTCAAGGCCAGGTCAAAGTCCGGGTTATGGGAAGAGACGGTTTCAACAAACGCAGTAATAATGGCCAGTGCCGCCAGTGCCGCGGCACCAATGGCAAAGCCTTTGCCGATGGCGGCGGTTGTATTGCCCAGTTCATCGAGTGAATCTGTTATTTTCCGGGTGTCTTCTCCCAGTCCTGCCATTTCTGCGATACCGCCGGCGTTATCGGCAACCGGGCCATAGGCGTCAATGGCCATCGTGATACCGACGGTGGCCAGCATGCCGACAGCGGCAATACCCACACCGTAAAGGCCAACAAGACTGTCAGAAATGTAAATGATCGCGCATATTGTCAACATGGGGACAACAACGGATTGCATACCGACGGCCAACCCTTTAATCATAACGGTGGCCGGACCGGTTTCACCTGCCTTGGCGATCTCTTTTACCGGTTTACCTGCGGTGTAATATTCGGTGACCAGGCCAATTATAATTCCGCCGACGGCACCGGACAGTACGGCCCCCCAGACATTGGTGTTAATGCCTGTCATGGAGATAACAAAGTAGGCGGAGACAATAAAAAGTACTGCTGAGCCGATGGTGCCGATACGTAATGCCACTTCAGGTGACTTTGAAGCGAACATTGAAACCAGCATGATGCCCACAACAGAACAGAGTAATCCAACTGATGCTAAAGCCAGAGGCAGAAACATCAAATCACCGCGTTCCCCCAAATCTGCAATCACTGTGGTGGCAACGGTTGATGCGATCGCGATGGTGGCAATGATGGAGCCGCAATAGGATTCAAAAATATCAGATCCCATGCCGGCAACGTCACCCACGTTATCGCCGACATTATCAGCGATAACGCCTGGATTTCTTGGGTCATCTTCCGGTATGCCCGCTTCAATCTTGCCAACCAGATCGGCGCCCACATCGGCACTTTTAGTAAAAATACCGCCGCCGACGCGGGAAAACAAGGCCACTGTGGAGGCGCCCATACCAAAGCCATGTATCGCATGTGCGGTTTCAGGGTCACCACCGAAGAACAGATATAGAGTACCCAGTCCGAGCAAGCCCACTGACGCGATGGTCAGGCCCATCACCGAGCCACCAAAAAAGGCTGTCTTCAATGCCGCCGCAGCACCCTGGGTATGCGCCGCGGTGGTGGTGCGTACATTGGCCTTTGTGGCAGTAAACATACCAATATAGCCCGCAATACCAGAGCAAAAGGCACCGGCAACAAAGGCGATCGTGGTTTGTGCGCCAAGGAACATGTAAAGCAGGCCGGCAACGACCAATGCGAAGGGTGCCAGTATCGAGTATTCGCTTTTCATAAAGACCATGGCGCCGAGGTGAATGTCTTCAGCAATTTCTGCCAGTTTTCCTTCACCAGCCGGCATCGCTTTAACCCGACCATAAATAATATATGCGACGATCATGCCGAAAGTGCCAAGTGCAGGGGGAAGATAGGTTGTTTCCATGAATGCAGGCTCCGATATTGTTAGAAATCGTGAAGATTTATTGGAATGATTGATCCTCAATAAAAGAATTTAATGCCGAAAGTCATAAAAAAACCATATGCCAAAAATTAGCAAGAAGCAATGTTTATTAGGTGCCCGTGTCGCGTCTCAGGAGTGGGTGTAAGGCGATTTTTTTATCTTGCCAACGTCTGCAAAACAAAATGAGCTAATATCGCGCAAAAAATACCAGATTAGACTGGTTTTAATTTTGAGCTGTCGAAAGTTTGTCGCGATACCGTGCTGATTCTATTGGAAGTGGGGCGCCATTGGAGTGGTACCGGGTGTAGGGCTTGAATGGTGCCTGGTTAAGCATAATGCCTGTTTTCTCAACCTCAGAGGCTCCCTTAATAAAGACAGAATGTGTCATGCCGCTCTAAAATGGGTTGGCGGCTTTTAGCCGCCTGTCACCGGTGGGAAAAAAGCGACTTCATCACCTTCCTGTACCGGATGATCTGCATCAACATATTCCAGGTTGACTGCCATCAGAATATTGGCCTTGAGTGGTTGACCGTTACTGACCTGTTTCCAGACATCCGCCACCGTTTTTATTGATGCGGCATTAACTTCTTCGTCACCGCGACCAAACGCTTCACGTAAACTTGCGAAATATTTAACTTTGATAGGCATCATTAACAGGATATGTCCGGCAATATATGTTTAAACAGGTTTGGTGTATGGTAGTTGTCCAGGCTCATTAATGAAATGAAAAGTTGCAGATAATAGATTATGACTAAACTGACCCATTTTAGTTCATCCGGCGAAGCGCATATGGTTGATGTGGGGGATAAATCCTCGACCCGGCGAGTCGCGGTGGCAGGCGGGCATATAACAATGCAGGCCGATACGTTGTCCCTGATTATCGAAGGCAACCACAAAAAAGGGGATGTGCTTGGGGTGGCTCGAATCGCAGGCATTATGGCGGTAAAGAAAACGCCGGAGCTGATCCCGCTATGTCATTCATTATCAGTGGATGGCGCAGAAGTGCGTTTTGACATAGATGAAAAAAGATCTCTGGTCCGATGTGAGGCGACAGTGCAGACCGTCGGCAAGACAGGCGTTGAAATGGAAGCGCTGACCGCAGTGCAGATCGCCTTGTTGACGATTTATGACATGTGTAAGTCAGTTGACCGGGGCATGACGATGGGTGAGATTTGCTTGTTTGAAAAGTCAGGCGGTAAGTCAGGCGATTGGAGCAGAGAGGCTTAAAGTCCTTTACTGACCAGGCGATTGTTTCGGGCAGGTGTTGAATTGAGCCGCCAGGGACATCAACTTTAATTTAGTAAAAACACGTTCCTCCTGGCGTCCTGGCGGTTCAATATTTATCTTTCATCAAGGGTCAAATATTTGCATAATCACGCCGACCATTCGCATCAACCTGTTTCTTCCGGAAAGACATTCATCTGGGCATTAATATTGACCGTGACCTTTGCGGTAATCGAAGCCATTGCAGGTTGGTTGTCAGGTTCTTTGGCCTTGTTGAGCGATGCGGGGCATATGGTGTCAGATGCGACGGCATTAGGTTTGGCCTCTTTAGCGGCCTGGGTTGCGGTAAAGCCACCTTCTGCCCAACACTCTTATGGTTATGGCCGGGCAGAAGTAGTTGCGGCATTGATTAACAGCCTGTTCATGATCGGCATTGTGGTCGTTATTGTTGTTGCAGCAGTTGACAGGATGCAAACGCCCCGGCCTGTTATCGGCAGTACCGTGATGTGGGTTGCGGCGATCGGTTTGTTTATTAATATGCTTGTCGCCTATGTGCTCAGTCGTGGGGAACGTACGTTAAACACACGTGGTGCGCTGCTGCATGTCATGGGCGATTTATTGGGTTCGGTTGCGGCATTAATTGCAGGTGCGGTGATTTATTTCACCGGGTGGACCCCGATTGACCCGATTCTATCGCTGGTGATTTGTGCCTTGATACTCTATTCAAGTTTAAATCTGTTACGTGAAGTTTTTCAGGTCATCATGGAGGGCGTGCCTTCATCGATTGATTTAAATGAAGTTGGCCTCGCAATGGCAACCATCGCTGATGTAAATTCTGTGCACGATCTGCATATCTGGACTCTATCAAGTGGACGAGTTGCCTTGTCCGCCCATCTTGTCGTGAGTGAGTTGGAAAAGTGGCCGCTGATTCTCGATCAGCAGTCCCGCATGTTAAAGGAGCGTTTTGCTGTCGAGCACATCACACTTCAGCCTGAGACTGTAATGAAAATAATTCAACCGATCTCACTGATAAAATAGCGCAATCATTCAGATTGAGGGCTGGAATTCATTGTGCTTGGCGATTCGGGCCGATTTCTTGTAAGGTTGCATGATGAACCTGAAATTCACCAAAATGCACGGCCTGGGAAATGATTTTGTTGTTATCGATTGCATAACACAATCTATCGCCTTTGATCGCGCTGACAGCCTTGATCGTGAAAAAATTCGGTTTATTGCTGATCGGCGATTTGGTATAGGTTGTGACCAGGTTTTGTTGATTGAGTCACCACGTTCGGCTGCGACGGATTTTTACTATCGTATTTTTAATGCCGATGGTGGAGAAGTACAGCAATGCGGAAATGGCGCACGTTGTTTGGCGCGTTTTGTATTTGATAATAATTTAACCAATAAAGACAAGATCAGGGTTGAGACCATCTCAGGCGTGATTGAATTAGAGATAGGGGACGATGGCCTGGTCACGGTGAATATGGGTGAGCCGCATTTTAATCCAAAAGATTTGCCTATGCTTGCTGACAAAATCCAGGAAAGTTATATACTTGAGGTTAATGCGCAACAATTAGAGATTGGTGCAGTATCTATGGGCAATCCACATGCTGTTATGATTGTTGATAAAATCGACAATGCACCTGTTGAAACAACAGGCAAAGCATTGGCGACACATCCTGTTTTTCCTCAGGGCGTTAACGCCGGGTTTATGGAAATCATAAACCGCCATCATATGAAACTTCGCGTATTTGAAAGAGGTGTTGGTGAAACACTGGCTTGTGGGACAGGTGCATGTGCTGCAGTTGCAATTGCCCGCTCACGTAATATAGTTGACTCTCAGGTAAAGGTTGATTTGAAAGGAGGGTGCCTATCCATACATTGGGATGGTGGTCAGGCGCCTGTATTAATGACAGGTCCCGCACAATTTGTATTTAAAGGTAGCATACAATTATGAGTACACCACAGAATGTTAAGCAAGAACGCATTTCAGAAAACGATGTTTATCAGTATCTCAGCGATCATGCAGATTTTTTTCAATCACATTCCCAGTTGCTTTCTGACCTGGAGATTCCGCACGATAGCGGTAAAGCTGTGTCGTTAGTAGAGAAACAGGTGTCTGTGTTACGTGATCAGAAAAAACAACTCAAGAAGCAGCTGCATGATCTTGTTCAGATTGCGAAGGAAAATGATTCTTTAAATCAGAAGCTACATATTCTGGCGGTTAAGTTATATCAATCTGGTTCATTTGGGGATGTGCTGGCGCTTACTATTGACAGGCTTAAAGATGATTATTCAGTTGATGAAAGTAAATTTATTTTCTTTGAAGATGCGGGGGTAGGGTCAGTTGTTGATGTTGTGCGACCACGCTGCGCTATTGTTGACAGGGATGACCCCGATTTCAAGGCGGTTAACAAAATTGTAAGAGAAATAACAATGCCTGTTTGCGGGCGTTTTAATGCCGAGGTAACGCAGTACCTTTTTGATGGTACGGAAAAAGAAGTGCAGTCTATGGCTTTGTTGCCGTTAGCAGGCGAGTCATGTTTTGGTTTGTTGGCGATCGGTAGTTATGACAAGCATCGATTTCATGCAGGCAAGAGCACAGAGTTTTTACAAAAACTTGCAGAATTGATTGGTTGTGCACTTAGCTCCCGGTTATAGTTGTTCATTGTTATAATAAATAATAAGAAGCGCGCATGGATACAAAAGAAATTGAGTGGATAAAGAGATTTGTTGACTATTTGCAAAATGAACGCCGTTTTTCCGGGCATACGGTTAGTAATTATTCGCGAGATTTAAACAAGATAGTTGGCTTTTGCAAGGTAAAGAAAATTGACGCGTGGGCAGCGATGAGTGTTCATGATGTTCGCGCTTATATCAGTCAACGGCATCGAAGAGGGCTGAGCGGTAGAAGTTTACAGCGTGAACTTTCGACATTACGTTCGTTCTTCAAATTTCTCGAGCGTGAAAATGTTGTGACTAAAAGCCCGACGATCGGTGTCACGGCGCCAAAAACTCCTCGCAAATTACCCCAGACTCTGGACGTCGATCAGGTATCGAGGCTCCTGAATATGCAGGCAAGCGAACTCCTGGCTATCAGGGACAAAGCCATGATTGAGTTGATGTATTCATCTGGTCTGCGGCTTGCTGAACTTGTTTCCCTTAATCTCGGAGATATTGATTTAAAAGAAGGTAGTGCGCGCGTGACGGGTAAAGGCGCTAAGGTGCGTATTGTGCCTGTGGGCAAATATGCCAGTGAAGCCATTTGTGAATGGATGAAGGTCAGGGGGAATATGGTGCTGATGGATGAGCCGGCGTTGTTCGTTAGTAAGCGTGGCGTACGAATTTCCCGACGTGCTGTGGAGTTCAGAATGAAAGAATGGGGAGAAAAGCAGGAGCTGGACAGCCCTGTTTACCCGCATAAGCTGCGGCATTCATTTGCCAGCCACATACTGGAATCCAGTGGTGATTTACGCGCAGTACAGGAATTGCTCGGCCATGCAGATATTTCTACCACTCAAATTTATACTCACCTTGATTTTCAACATCTTGCCCGCATCTATGACGAGGCACATCCCCGCGCCAGACGAAAACGCTAAAAAAAGTGTTTTCCCCGTGTTAATGCAGTGGTTTTAGCCTTTGATCTCCCGCAGAGAAGTGGGGGCTGGTTCTTCATAAGCTATTAAGATAGTGTACAATTCCGTTTTCGGTTATTTGCGGCGGCTGGCTGTATTTCAGGGCCCGTGGCGGCATGGACGTTCTAAAAGGAATACCGGTTTTGAGTAATTTTAGAGGCACAACAATTTTATCGGTTCGTCGTGATAACAAGGTTGTTATCGGGGGGGATGGCCAGGTTTCCATGGGCGATACCATAATGAAAGGCAATGCACGTAAGGTGCGACGTTTATACAACGATAAGGTGATTGCCGGATTTGCCGGTGCGACTGCAGATGCATTTACCTTGTTTGAGCGTTTTGAAGGCAAGTTGGAAAAGTACTCGGGTAATCTAACGCGGGCGGCTGTCGAGCTGGCAAAAGACTGGCGCACCGAAAGATCATTGCGGCGTCTGGAGGCCTTACTGACAGTGGCAGATATAAAGGCTTCGCTGATTATTTCAGGAACAGGTGATGTAATTGAGCCGGAAAACGGTGTTATCGCCATTGGTTCAGGTGGGCAGTATGCAAAATCAGCGGCTCTGGCGTTATTGGGCGAGACTGCGCTGGATGCCCGTTCTATCGTTGAAAAAGGGCTTAATATTGCGGCAGATATTTGTATCTATACCAACCATAATCTGACCATCGAAGAATTGGAAATCGAGAAATAAGCAAAGGCTGTATAAAATATAATCATGACTCAAACCACCCCTATGACTCCGCGTGAAATTGTCCAGGAACTCGACAAGCATATTATTGGCCAGGATGACGCAAAACGTGCGGTTGCCATTGCGTTACGTAATCGCTGGCGCCGCAGTCAGGTCGATGAAGCGCTGCGCAACGAAATTACACCTAAAAATATCCTGATGATCGGGCCAACAGGTGTGGGTAAAACAGAAATAGCGCGTCGTTTAGCGAGGTTGGCTGATTCACCTTTTATTAAGGTTGAGGCTACAAAATTTACAGAAGTGGGCTATGTTGGCCGTGATGTTGAGTCGATAATACGCGATCTTGCTGATATCTCCGTTAAAATGACGAGAGAGCGAGAGATGAAAAAAGTCAGCCTGCGTGCCCAGGAGTCTGCCGAGGAGCGAATTCTAGATATTCTGTTACCCCCGGCGCGCTCGAGTTTTGGGACGATGGCGCCAGAAGCAGAGGCCGGTAAAGAAGACGAGTCCAGTACACGGCAAAAATTCCGCAAAATGCTGCGTGAAGGTGCCCTGGACGACAAGGAAATAGAGGTTGAGCTCACTACAGGTTCAGT
>JAUWSG010000174.1 GCA_030610155.1 Gammaproteobacteria bacterium | reverse complement strand
TGTGCCAGATCGCCACGGAAAAAATAGCTGTATTGAATAACAAAAATCAGCAGCAATAATACCAGGCCAAGTCCCCATGTCAGCGAATTCTGATAACTGGCATCATCTCCATTTTGAAAACCCAATGTAGGATGCACAATCAGGTCTTTTGTTGGCGAGTGCGGACCAGCGTGGATGCCGCTTATTTTGTCCTTTTTCGACAGGATAATTGATTCGATTGAATCTTTTCCCGAAAAGGTGGCCTTGCTGGCTGTGTTTGACCTTAAATGAGGGCCATCTACCGGGGTAGAGGGTATCTCGGTACGTGTTTGCTGTGCGGCAGTGTCGGCAATGGTTGCACGACGTGATGTTTCTACTGTTTCTGTTGGCGTTTTGTTTTCTGGTGCCGGAGCAGGTGTGGGCGATGGCCTGCTTTTTCTTTTTTCTGTCAGCGGAACAGGTAATTTTTCTATCAGGTTGCCGATTGAATTAAAAACTTTGTAGCACTGACCGCAGCGTACTTTTCCGCCGGCCTTTTTAATATGCTCGGCCATAACTTTAAAGTATGTGTGACAATAAGGGCAGCGTGTATACATTAGATAATTAGTATTTTAGATAATTCTGTTGTGATGAATTAAATATAGACCGACTGGGTCATTTATGCAGATTCTTTTTACTGATGTGGTCGGGATCATTATGATGTTTTATCCCTGTGCCTGCTTTTTACGTCGGCCTTCAATACAGAGCCATTCGCCAGACTGACTGACACGATTAATATCAAACCATGGCTTATAGGCTTGCACAATTTCCTGTTCTTGTTGTTCGAGAATACCTGAAAGTATAATGTCCGCATCATCATTAAGTAAATTGGCGAAATGTGCTGCCAGTTCAGTCAATGGTTTGGCGAGTATATTGGCGATCAATAAATTAGCCTTAAATTCAGCTTCCGATTCAGATGTCAGGTCAGCTAATGATAATTGAATTTTTTCATTGACTGCGTTTTTTCTGGCATTGTCTTGTGTTGCCTGCAGCGCCTGGGGATCATTATCAATACACCAGGCATGGTTTGCACCAAGCAATACGCCGGCGATAGCTAAAATACCTGAACCACAGCCATAATCGATAATCTGTGATCCTTTGAGGTTTCGGCGAGACAGGGCTTCCAGGCAAAGCGCAGTGGTTGGGTGGGTGCCGGTACCAAATGCAAGCCCCGGATCCAGCATGAGATTAACAGCATCCGGGTCGGGTATAGCTTTCCAGCTCGGGCAAATCCACAGATTGTCACCGAATTTCATCGGTTCAAAGTGCTCCATCCAGGTTTTTTCCCATACCTGATCTTCCAGCTGCTCCACGGCCCAGGAAGACACAATATCTCTGCCCAGTTTTAAACCTATTTGCCGGATAATGTCATCAACGTCAATTTCTGCCGGAAACAAACCGGTCACTGTCGTGTGTTGCCAGAAAGGCGTTGTGCCTATAGGGGGTTCATAAATGGGATCATCCGCACTGTCCATGCAGGTTACGGCTGATGCTCCAAACTCGGTTAGTGCATCCGAAAGCGTGTCAGTATGATCAGGAGAGGTATTAATTTTAAGTTGTTGCCATGGCATATATATGGTGTCGCGAATAATGTGTTCACCGCAAAGGCGCAAAGAACGCAAAGGTTTCTCAAGTAAAAACAAAAAAATCTTTGCGCACTTTGCGCCTTTGCGGTGAATATGTATTTGAGTTACAGGCCCAGTTTTTTCTCAAGGTAGTGGATATCAACACCACCAGCCAGGAAGGCAGCATCTTTTACCAGATCTTTGTGCAGATCGATATTGGTGTTAATGCCGTCGATGAACATTTCATTGAGCGCATTGAGCATCCGTACCATGGCGATGTCCCGGGTTTCGCCGTGGACGATAAGTTTGCCAATCATGGAATCATAATAAGGTGGCACAACATAGCCGTTATATATATGCGTGTCGACACGCACACCCGGTCCCCCCGGGGCATGAAAATCGGTAATTTTCCCCGGGGAAGGGATAAATGTTCTGGCATCTTCTGCGTTGATCCTGCACTCAACAGAATGTCCGCGCATTTGTATATCATTTTGTGTGTATGAAAGGGGTTCGCCAGCCGCCACGCGGATTTGCTCTTTGAGAAGATCCACGCCGGTGACCATTTCGGTAACAGGGTGTTCAACCTGAATGCGGGTATTCATTTCAATAAAATAAAATTCACCGTTTTCATATAAAAATTCAAACGTACCGGCGCCACGATAGCCGATATCCAGGCAAGCCTGGGCGCAGCGCTCACCGATTTTCTTTCTTTGTTCTTCTGTTATGCCCGGCGCAGGTGATTCTTCTATTACTTTCTGGTGGCGTCGTTGTAATGAACAGTCACGTTCGCCCAGGTGAATGGCATTGCCATGCTCGTCTGCCATTACCTGAAATTCTATATGACGCGGTGTTTCCAGATATTTTTCCATGTAGACCATATCATTGCCGAACGTGGTGCCTGCTTCGGTTTTTGTCAGGATAATGGCATTGAGCAGCGTAGCTTCACTGTGGACGACCCGCATACCGCGTCCGCCCCCGCCGCCAGATGCCTTGATAATGATGGGGTAGCCAATTTCTTTGGCAATGCGTAAATTTGTGTCGCCATCGTCTCCTAACGGGCCGTCTGAACCCGGGACGCAGGGTATGCCTGCTTCTTTCATTACTCTGATCGCGGATACCTTGTCGCCCATCATACGAATGGTCTCTGCTTTTGGCCCGATAAAGACAAACCCGCTATTTTCAACACGCTCGGCGAAGTCGGCATTCTCGGATAAAAAGCCATACCCGGGATGAATTGCGACCGCATCAGTGACCTCGGCCCCACTGATGACGGCAGGGATATTCAGGTAACTTTCTGTCGAAGGCGGCGGGCCGATACAAACAGATTCATCGGCCAGTAAAACATGTTTCTGGTCGCGATCCGCAGTTGAATGCAGGGCCACGGTTTTGATGTCGAGTTCACGGCATGCGCGAAGAATTCGCAGAGCGATTTCACCTCGGTTAGCAATTACGATTTTTTCAAACATAAATTAGGATGCGCTGTTGTCAAATATATAAGGGATGATTGGCTGGTAATAAAGAGCATGAGCACTTGTTTATTCAATAATAAAAAGGGGTTCGCCATATTCTACAGGCTGACCATTTTCGACCAGAATGCTTTTTACTATCCCTGATATGTCAGCTTCAATCTGGTTGAGTAATTTCATAGCTTCAATGATGCAAATCGTGTCCCCTTCAGTAACGCTTTGCCCAACCCCGGTAAAAGAGGGTGCGCCAGGAGAGGGCGCGATGTAAAAGGTCCCTACCATGGGTGATTTGATTATGTGGCCTGATATCTCTTCTTCTACTGGTGTTGCTTCTTCAGTTGCTGCAGGCGCGAGTGCTGCGGGTGCAACTGCCGGTGGCATTGCGTATGCACCAGGTGGCATCATCGGTGCCGCGGTAGCACCTGAGCCATAGCGGCTGATTTTGACCGATTCCTCGCCCTCTTTAATTTCAAGCTCGGCGATACCGGATTCTTCCAGCAGTTCGATTAATTTTTTAACTTTACGTATGTCCATCTTTATCAGGCCTTTTTCTTTGATGAGTCCAGGTTATTTATGGCAGCAGTCAGAGCGAGTTCATAGCCTGTTGCGCCAAGCCCTGATATTACGCCCATGGCAATATCAGAGAAGTATGATTCCTTGCGAAAGGATTCGCGGGAAAAAATATTTGAAAGATGTATTTCAATAAAAGGGATTTGCGTGGCGGCAAGCGCATCCCGTAATGCAATACTGGTATGTGTGAAGGCAGCCGGGTTAATAATAATAAAGGCGACGGCTTCTGTTTGCGCTGTTTGTACTCTTTCGACTAATTCATGTTCTGCGTTGCTTTGAAAAGTCAGTAACGTGTGCTTGCATGCACCCGCCATATCAAGCAGGCGCTTATTAATGGCCTCCAGACTCGTCTGCCCATAATGCTCAGGCTCACGTGTGCCCAGCAGGTTCAGGTTTGGTCCATTTAATACGAGTATTGTCGCCATCTGAGTTTTGTCGGTGATGCCCTGTTATTAGTTAGATCTGGACTGTCTTATTGAAGACTGAAAGCATCAATAATCCAAAAAATGATCCGAAATGTCCAAACTTTGACGCTATTTAGTGTCGTTTAGTCGTGAACGTCTAGTTTTGTGCCGTAATCACGATATCTCAGGCGATTATGCTTATTTTAGACGGGTTTGTCCAGATTGTTAGTAGAAATAGTCGAGATTGACGACGTTCGGCGCAAATTCAGCTATATTTTGACGAAATTAGTGGGGAAACCTTTTTTACTACGGGGGAGCATGAGGAAAAAGGCCTAAGAGCGATTTGCCACGGAGGTCACGGAGAAAAGATTTTTGGCTTAAGTCCCTTCTCCCTTTGGGAGAAGGTTAGGATGAGGGGCGATATTGAATTTAGCAGCCTGATTATAGTTCTCTCCCTCACCCTAACCCTCTCCCAATGGGAGAGGGAAATAATCATCCCTCTTTTTTCTCCGTGACCTCCGTGGCAAATCGCTTTTAAGGTTTTAAAGCAGCGGCTTGATGTTTTTTTCGGCGACTTCTCTGGTGAGTTCACCGCGTTGCACGAAGACGATGTCGCCCTGGCGATTGATGATGGTGGTATAGGGCAGGGCGCCAAAACGGTTGCCGTATTGTTTGGAGACCTCAATAGCATCCTCTTCGCCAATCAGGATAGGGTAGTTGATGCCCATTGTATCCATATAGTCCTGTACTTTTACCAGGTCGTCGATGGCGACGCCGATAAATTGCACACCCTGGTTTTCATAGGTGTCCTGCAGGTCGATAAAGGCAGGAATTTCTTTTCGGCAAGGTGGACACCAGGTGGCCCAGAAATTTACGACGGTGACTTTGCCGTCCCACTCTTTAATGTTGTGAACCGTGCCTTCGACATCAGGCAGGGAAAACGCGGGGCGAGGTTTGCTGACCATCTTTTGCGCCACGACAGCGCCTTCAGAATTGTTTTGCAGCCGCTTGTAAAGTGCATTGCCACCTACAGTGCCTAGCAGGAATACAAGGAAACCGGCAATGATTTTCAAATGTTTTGATTTCATCGGATTCCTTGCCTCTCGTATCAGAAAAGACTTTGTTTGTGCTAACTATTGTGCCGCCGAATACACGCAAACGAATGCCCTGCAGACATTCGTTTGACCTGAAAGTTAACAGTCAGTATGTGAATTTATTGTAAGCCCCTGGTGGCGATTTTGCTAAATTTTTCCGGCTTCATGAAGCCAATGACGCGTTGCTTGCGTCGTTCCTGGCCGTCTGTGCCAAAGAACATGATTGAAGGTGGACCGAAAATACCAAAGTGTTTTAATAAGGCTTTATCGATAGCATCATTTTTAGTGACGTCGGCCTGTAACAACACGGCGTTGGAAAGTGCTGCCTGTACGTTCGGATCAGTGAAGGTGTATTTCTCCATTTCTTTACAGGAAATGCACCAGTCAGCATAGAAGTCCAGCATGACCGGTTTGTTTTCTGCGTTGGCAGCCACAAGCTCGCGTTCGAATTCTTCCAGGCCACGGACGCGTTTGAATTTAATATGTTCTGCTGCTGCGCCCGGCATGCCGCTTGAGCTGCTGACACCCATGGCAATACCGTGTAAAGGCTGCATATAACTGTTTCCACCGGCCGCGGCACTGATGACCAGTATGACGCCATAAACAAACAGCATGATACCGCTGCCTTTCCAGAATTTACGCCAGCCTGTTGCGCCGGCACCGACGGGTTCCAGTGCGCCCATAAAGATCGCGCAGATGATTGCCAGGGCAGCAATCATTAACATAATGACTTCAACCGGTAGTATGCGTTCCAGCATCCATATTGCGACGGCAAGTAACATGACACCGAATACCGCTTTGATGGTGTCCATCCAGCCGCCGGCCTTGGGCAATAATTTACCCGCAGAGGTACCAATGGCTAACAAGGGCGCGCCCATACCCAGGCTCAGGGCAAACAGCGCAAAACCACCCAGTACCGCGTCGCCGGTCTGGCCGATATAAATTAACGCACCCGCTAGCGGTGCCGCCACACAGGGCCCGACGATGAGTGCGGACAGAAAGCCCATGACACCGACACCGATCAGCGTGCCACCTTGCTGGCTGTTACTGACATTGGTAAATTTACTTTGTATTGACGCAGGCATTTGCAGGTCATAAAAACCGAACATGGATAATGATAATAATACAAATACACCGGCAAAGGTGCCGAGTATCCAGGG
>JAUWSG010000154.1 GCA_030610155.1 Gammaproteobacteria bacterium | reverse complement strand
AGATGCTTTAATCTCAGTTCTGACCAATAAAAAAGCGCGTTGTATGATAACCAACGCGCTTTTTTGCTCTAAAGACACTGAGTTTCCTTCAGATACTGTTACTTATAATTCCTGCGCCATACGTTTACCCTGTTCTTCATTAACAAAAGATAAGATCACTGCGCCCAGTATTAATAAAATCACAATTGACAGTATGGCGACTCTTGAACTGCCTGTCATTATACCGACCCAACCCACCATTACCGGCCCAATAATGGCTGCAAACTTACCCCACATATTATAAAAGCCAAAATATTCTGCTGACTTGTTGGCAGGTATGATGCGTGAGTAGAAAGATCGACTTAAAGCTTGGATCCCGCCTTGCACCAGACCAATTATGATCGCGATCATATAAAATTCATTCACGTTATCCATAAAATAAGCCCAGACAACAATAACGATGTAAGTCGCGATACCAATCATGATGCCTGTTTTTGTACCTATTTTCTCACCCAGAAAACCAAAACATAATGTTGCAGGAAATCCGACAAACTGTGTTATCAATAATGCTATAATCAGGCTGTTTGAATCAAAGCCGATGGACAGACCATAATCGACTGCCATACGCACAATCGTATCAACACCATCGATATACAGCCAATAAGCCAGAAGAAAGAGTGACACAACACGTAATCGGCGAATCTCACGAAAGGTCCCGGCGAGTTGTTTAAAACCCGCGATAATGGCACCTTTTTCTATAGGCTTCTGATCATTTTCAGGTTCTTTTACAAATAAAAACACAGGAAGTGAAAACACAGCCCACCATACTGCGACACTGACGAACGAAACCCGCACCGCTTGTGCTTTGTCTGCAAAACCAAAAAATTCAGGCCAGAGGGTCATCGAAACATTCAGAGAGAACAATAGCCCACCGCCAAGATAACCAAAGGCATATCCAATCGCAGACACCCGGTCGCGTTTGTCCTCTTCACAAACATCCACTATAAGTGAGTCATAAAATACATTACCACTCATAAACCCGAGAGTGGCAAATACATACAACATAATTGCCAAAGGCCAGTCACCCTGCTCCACAAGAAACAAACCACTGGTCATTGCCATTCCCATTACCGCAAAAAACAACAGAAAGCGCTTCTTTGCCTGACTGCGATCTGCAATTGCACCCAATACAGGCGCCAGAATCACCACAATAATGCCCGCAAGTGAATTCGCCAGCCCGAGCTGAAATGTACTTTCTGTTACATCGGAGCCTGTACTCCAGTATTGCTTGAGAAAGATAGGGAAAAATCCAGCCATGACAGTCGTTGCATAGGCCGAGTTTGCCCAATCATAAAGGGCCCATGAAAAAACCTGTTTTTTATTTTTCATATTAAAAGATTATGTTCAAAGCAAAATTTAACTAAAGTAAAATTTAACTACAGGTATCTTGACTAATGTTATTCCAGGCCAAGCCTGATGTCGCCTGGATTTGGCCAGTATATTATCTGTGACACGCGGATAGCAAACCCCAGCATTAACAACGTCAATCAAAACCAGCTTAAGAACCCGAATTTAAAAACCTGAGTTTAAAAACTGAGTACTACCGCACGTTTTTGTCTTGAAGATCAAAATTCTGTTGGTACAATACAGCGTACAACTGTTCGTACAAACAAACTTTTCAATCATGCCTTGCAAAACGGGCATTAGGAACCAGATATGAAAATTGTTGCTGATAAAATTAAAATGCGCGGTCTGCAGAAAGTATTTCTGTTAATTTTTCTCGTCATCGTTTCCACTACTTGCCAGAGTGAAGATCAGGCACTGACCCGATATGGTCCGATTATGCTTGGCGACACGCTGTCCAATATCGCTTACACTTTGTTCCCGGACAGCCCCCTCACCCGGGAACAGATCATGTGGGCTATTTATAACAACAATCCCGATGCGTTTATTAATAATGACATTAACAACATCAAACGAAGCGTTACCCTCAATATCCCCGGGTACAACGAAATAAGTTCCACCCCTCCCCTGACCGCAAAACAAAACCTGAAGGACCATATAAATTTGACACACAAAGAAACAAAAAAATTAAATGAAAAATTGGAAACAGCCCGGAAAGACGCTGAAACTCAGCGGCAAGAAAGGGAAATGTTAAAGGCCAGGTTGATCGAAATGGAAATGGAAATTCAACAGCTTATAGAACAGAACCAACAAAAAGACATAGAAATACAAGATTTAGATCAAAAAATTAAACAATAATCACCTATAAATCTGGAACAGCTATAAATTAATTTTTCTAATCACAATCCGCCCCTTCCTGGACTAAATGCACCCAGACAACAATAACAGAGCAATTTAATCAACTAAACTAGCATAAGAATCAACTAGTTTTGGCATTTTCCTAAACTTATTTAGTAAATAACCGACAATAATTAAAATTAAAAGAGATATAAAATATGTCTATATGCAAGCACATTTTATGTGATTGAGGTCACATTTTTAACGGGATCTTACAATATTTTGTGATATTCTTATTCTTAAAATCAATATTAATAACAAGCATCTCTGCGGCAAATAAGGGCATTTACCGACATACAGGCGCCTCAGGCATTCTAAAGCACATTGCCAGTACATTTACTTTCAGGGTGTTAATCGGGTAGTAGAAAGGAAAAACAGATACAAACAAGCATCACGTCTTCCTTTCAAGGAGTAGGTAAATAGTGGGTACTATGATAAACAAAACATCAGTCAACTCTCCATTACGAATCACCATCTTATCGGATTCCGTTGTTCAGCGTGCGTCTCTTAAAACACTACTGACCGGTCAGGGTTCAAAAATCGTCGATGAAAACAGCCTTGGCGGCTATGATCCGGATGCGCCACATGATCCAGCCGATGTACTCCTCGTTGATTTGAAAAATGCCGCGGATCTATCCCTTGATAAGCTTGAAGACCTTATGGATAACAGTCGGATTCCCGTATTGTTTAATGACGGGGCAACAATCCCTGCTACAGAAGGACCTGTAAGAGATGATTGGGCTCACAACCTGACAAACAAATTATACAAGCTGGCCAATAAAGAACTGGATAACCCAGCATTAAAAAATAAAAAGAAGCGTAGACCCTCAAAAAATGTCTCTGCTAACAAGTTTCAGAATAAAAAAGCGCCCGCACTCAAGAAAGATTTCCCTAGAGTCGCCATTATTTCAAAATCCAAAACGCGTCGTAATGTGCTAAAGAACCTATTGAACCAGCAAGGCCTGATCCACATCAAGACACAATCATTCAATGATGCGGATTTGAATAAATTAAACAAGTCTGTTGATATTTTGTTGGTAGACAAACACAACATAGTAGATAGAAACGACATATCTTCTTTCAGTCATATTGTTGCACAAAATAATATTGGCCATTTAGTTTGCAATAGTTCCAAAATCCCGCTGGACAGTAATAAACGCGAAGCGCTTGGTAATAAACTCCTTAAAAAATTGACTAGCATAGCCACTCAGCTGTCAGTAAACGAAACTACTGCTGCTCCGGTTGCGCGATTTGATAGCAACCATTTTCTAACCAATAAATCTGGAATTGATGCCGTAACTCAACCTGACGTAAGCATATCCGAGGAACCATCGAACAATACTAATAATCAAAAAGCGCCCTTTTTCAAAATGGACCCTGCTCATTGGGCAGACCGACTTTCTGATGCGCTCGCAGGTGTTAGAAAGAATTTGCGCTCAATAGAAAACAACAAAGTTGAACGAAAAGAAAGCTCTTCAGTTGCGGCAGCTGACGACGTAAACCTGGCAAACCAATATACCGATCAAAAGGTTGTCCAATTGCCGGTCAAACCACGTCAAAATAAAACAACAGAAGATAAGGAAAGGATTGCAAAAAAAGGCACAGAACCACAATCCAATCCTGGAATACTGGATATTTACAGCGACATGCTAAAGGCAGTAAAAGAAGTGCCTTCGGAATCAGAAACGCCAAGTTTGTTTTCTGAGCATAGAGCACCTGTTAATCTTGATATCAATGAATCACAGAAACCTGAAAAAACATCCTCGCCAAAACAGACAGCAAAGGAAACTGTTTCTGCAGAAATTAATCTCAAACAGGATAATTTTTTATCCGATTTTGAATTTAGTGATGACCTGGTGTTAGACGCCAACGATAATGATCTTGCCTTTGAACTGGAATTACGATCACTCAAGGAAGAACTGGATATCTTCGAGAGCGATAAAGGGGAATTCTCATTATTTGCAGATTCACCAGCCCCGGAGAAAAAAAAGAAGCTTCTCGGAATTAGCTGGTCAAATCCTTTTAAATAGTTGCTTGCTATCAAATCATGAAAATAAGTGAGCCACCTTCTATATAAAATAGTGGCTCACATTCAAAAGCCACCCCTACCCGCCTCCTTCCTTTGTGACAACACATTACCGCCAACTTCATCCAGGGCCCTCTTAAAAAGTGCCTTCTTCTTTTCAGGTAATGGTACACTTCACAACCAGATGACTGAGAAAAAAGAAAAATTACCAGCTAAATCTACGCACGCAGACATTACCAATTTTCTGGGCAAGGTCGCAAACACCCCTGCTACCATTAAAATAGGGGAAAGCGGCAGGTTAATTTTTTCTATGGATGCGACCGCCAGCCGAAAACCAACCTGGGATACTGCCTGTCAAATTCAGGGGCAAATGTTCGAAGAAACCAGTTCACTTGGCGGGCTTTCTATTCAACTGGCTTACTATCGCGGCTATAATGAATTTTTTTCAGGCCCATGGCACAGAAAATCAGCAGATCTATTAAGATCCATGACAGAAGTAACATGCCTTGGCGGGATGACACAAATTGAAAAAGTCCTGCAACACGCTATCTGTGAAACAAAAACAAAAAAGGTAAATGCCGTTGTTTTTGTTGGTGATTCGATGGAAGAAAATGTAGACCGCTTATGTAAATATGCGGGTGAACTTGGTCTACTGGGCACACCCGTTTTTGTTTTCCAGGAAAATGCTGACCCTGTTGCATCCATGGCATTCAAGCAAATTGCCCGGGTAAGCAATGGTGCTTATTGTCTTTTTAATCGTGAAAGTGCCCAACAACTAAAAGACCTTTTAAGTGCTGTTGCAATCTATGCCGCTGGTGGACGCAAAGCGCTTGAGAATTACAGCAATATCAAAGGGGGCATCACATTAAAACTCACACAACAGTTTCACAACAAATAGTCCTGTGACCTGATAAATGCGCAATTTAATTATAATAATCGCAGTGCTGATATTAGGGTATTTCCTGGCAAAATGGTTTACCCGTACACCACCAAAACAAGTTGCCAGTACGCTGCGTAAAAATGCTTTATATGGCATTATTGCACTTGTTATTTTCTTTGTCGTAACCGGTCGTATGCACTGGTTATATGGCATCATCGCCGGATTTATTCCCATTGCACAACGTCTTTTTACTGCCTGGCGCACGGTCAATTATTTCCGTGGGTTTGGTCTCGGTAATCAAAATACCAATACAGCCAGTGCCAGTAGCGGCCAGTCATCCACTATTGAAACAAAATATCTGAACATGTCTCTTAACCATGATACAGGTGAAATGACCGGTACCGTGCTCCAGGGCAGATACAAGGGCCATACACTAAATGAACTGAGCCTGGATCAATTAATCAAGTTATTAAAAGTATGCCGTATAGACAGCGATACTGACTCTGTGGCCGTTCTTGAGTCATATCTTGATCGCTATCACAGTAACGAGGGTGCTGACAGCTGGCGTGACCAGTACAAGCAAGCGGATAATGGTCATAACCGTGCAGCAGCAAACAACAACATGGATGCAGGAGAAGCCTATCAGATATTAGGACTGCAACAGGGAGCAAGTAAACAGGAGATCAAGGATGCCCACCGACGTTTGATGCAAAAATTTCATCCTGACCGGGGTGGATCAACCTACTTGTCAGCAAAGATAAATCGGGCAAAAGACTACTTATTAGAGAACAGTTAGCTTATTAGAGATAAAGTTAATCAGATAGTCGCCAGCATCTTCTCAAAAGATAACAGCCCATCCGCCCACAAATTCGCAAGCTTAACCGCTTTCTTACTATTATTATTAAGCAGTAACTTCAGCCGTTTATAACGAGGATCATCAGTCGCACTATGCAATTTTGCATTTAATGCAATTGCAAGAAACAGCTCAATACAATCAAGTTTGTCCCCTTCATAAGGCGCATCACTTTGGCTGCTTAATGCAGTTGTAATTGAATCCGCCTCTGCGGCGCTCAATCCAAACTTTCCTGATAACTGGTCAATAAACTGAGACATTTTTATTCCCGGTTTCCAATAATTCAAACGATTGAAAACCCATTTCAATTAACAAAATTTAAGACAAAATACACCTAACTATCACCGACAATAACCTACAGAGTATTCTCCAGGCATGACGATGGGCGGCAAATGAAGGACAGATGTAGATGTTGCAAGAACCCACAATCATCGTAACCGCATGATATTATTGTAATTTATGACTCCCTGAGTCAGAAGCATAAGTTACGACGTGCTTTACATAATACAGAGATTACTAATGAAACTCAAGGAGTTTATCATGCAAGCTTATGTTTTATAAAGGCTATTATTGAGATCATCAACAGTAAACAAGTCGTTTAAAGTCACACCGGATACTAAAAATAATAATCCGGTAACTCAATGACAATATCCTTGCTGTCAGATTTGACCTGCAATTTTTTCAATTTCCGTCCCTTGCAAGGCCCCCAAATACAAAAACCATCATCGATTCGAAAGAGCGCACCATGTAATGAACACTGGATAAAATTTTTATCGTAGTTAAGAAATTGGTCAGGTTGCCAGTCCAGCGGCGCAAGCGTGTGAGGGCACCGGTTTAAATAACAGAACACCCCTTTGTGATTCCGCACAACAAAGACTTCACGTTCCGGCTCGTTGTCCTCGTACGCTATCGAGAATCCCCTTGCACAATCAATGTTAATATCGCTCAATTTGCATAAGGTAAAAGTGGGCACTTCAGTCATTCAAAACCTTGATTTCTTGTATCCCGCTCAGACCTGAATACAAATAGACCTGATAATACACATCGGGAAAAAACAGATACACAAAAAATAATTGTACTTAAAAAGACAATAAACATCGAGAACGAATTACCCCGCAACCTCCATGACATAGTATCGATAAACGCAGTTCTTCGTAGGCTGGAGTGAGGGCCGCGGAGTGCAACAATCTGGATAAAGTTTTACACAGAGGGTGGTATTGGGTGCGGGCCCACCACACAACAGAATAAGTTTT
>JAUWSG010000202.1 GCA_030610155.1 Gammaproteobacteria bacterium | reverse complement strand
CGGAGGGTGAAAAATCTCGCGCCCTGGATGGGCCCGAAGTTCTGTCGAAAAAATGTAGTCGCTGTCATGGTGCTAATGGCGCCAAACCAAATCCTGATAAACCACGCATCGCCGGGCAAAGACAATCCTATCTGGCAAGCGCGCTAAACGCGTACAAAAATGGTGATCGCACACATTCTACGATGCAGGCAATGTCTGCGGAATTGTGGGCTGTTGAGATTGAAGCTATCGCAGCGTTTTACGCAGGCATGTAACAACCGGTATGTAACATAAGCAATCGACTTTATACTGATAGCGAATAACAGACCGTGGAATTATATTGTTATAATTAACCATATCTTACCGAAACAAATACATGGAGCAGTAGCATGTTCGAAAAAACAAAATATCTATCAACAGTATTCTCAGTACTTATTTTATCTGCCTGTGGTGGAGATGGCGGAACAACTCAAAAATCAACTGATGTTAGTTATACCAGCGCCTCAGCATTAGGGGGAAATGTTAATCATGCAACTGCTGAAGACTCATCACCGGAGATATCTTCAAATGGATTAGAGCTCTTTTTCCATAGTGATAGAGATGGCCAATTCGATATATGGGTATCAGTCCGAGCCAGTGAAATGGATGCCTGGGAAGCTGCAACCAAACTAGGCACCGTAGTGAATTCGACATCAAATGATAAGGCTCCAACTATCTCAGATGATGGACTTACGCTGATATTTACATCAGATCGAGTAACTGGCAGCAAAGGAAATAAAGACTTATGGATGAGTACCCGCACGACATTAAACGACCCATGGACAACGATGGACAATATAGGTGATGTAATTAACACAGCCTTCGATGAGGCTGGTCCCGACCTTTCGTCAGACGGACTTTCTTTATTTTTCCACTCCACCAGAGACCCAGGACTAACTAACTTGTATGTGTCGATCCGCCCGTCAATTGCTGACCCATGGGAAGCCCCTAGCTCTCTGGGTGCCACCATTAATTCAGACGTGTATGACAATGCTCCTGAAATATCATCCGATGGACTCAGTTTATATTTTCACTCCACACGCACCGGCGGCTCTGGAACACATAATATATGGGTAACAACACGCACAAGGGTTTCTAATTCATGGAATACTCCCACGCTTGTACCAGATCCCGTAGACTCAATTTATGTTGATACATCTCCAGGTCTTTCTGATGATTGGCAGACTCTGTACTTTGCTTCTACTAATATTGACGGTAATAGTGACGGCGATAAAGATATATGGCAGGCGGTGCCATAAAATAATTGGAGTATTTTACTTGGTTTTTATTCCATAAATATGGCCTACAGTTAGAGGAGACAATCAAAATATTGATAAAAAGCCGGATTAACCGGCACATGGTAGTCCTTAGTGAGAACGTGCACCCCGATCATATTGACGAGCCGTATTCTGACCATCCTCTTTCTGGCAGCCTATAGTCTAGCCAGAATCCTGTTTATATCCCTTTTACGAAATAGTCCCAGTGCAGCTTTCATTTGGAGGACTTTTTAATGAAAGGGAAAAACAAAACCCCTCACTATGCTGTCCGTCTGGTTGTTTTAATTCTATTTGCAGGAATCACATTTTTCGTCGGGCTGCGTTTTTTTGTACCAGAAGGTTCAAAACTAACGGGCTCGTACGATGCAGAAAGCCTTTTATATATTGCCTCAGCACCGGTTGAATATGCCGGATCAAAATCTTGTGGGGCCAGCAGTTGTCATGATTCATTGTTCAAAAAGTGGGCCAAGGGCGCGCATGGCGCGCGCGATGAACAATCAAAATGTGAAGCATGTCATGGCCCACAAGGAAATCACCCTGGAAAGATAAAAAAATTACCGAAAGTAAGAGGTGATGGTAACGTTGTCGAATTATGTTTGACCTGCCATCGGGAAATGAAAGCCCGCAGTACGACAGGCCAACCGCAGATCTCACCGCAGGAACATCCCTTCCCCCATAAGGAAGTTCTCATTTGTACACAATGTCACGATCCACACTCTCCTGGTTTTGATAAACCTGCTACTGCTCCAGTTGGTGCAACTAAAAATAGTACCAATAATGTAGAGGCTCCAAATGGAATGTCTGCCGGTGAATCACTCGCCTCAAGTTGTTTTTCTTGTCACGGGCCAAAAGGTCGCGGTGGTTTTGCGCCAGTATTGGCAGGTCAACCATTGGGGGCTCTCAAAGACAAACTAGTTAAATTCAGATCTGGCGAACTAAAAGGCGCAGTAATGAACCCCGTTGCATCAAAAATGAAAGACAAGGAAATAGAAGCACTCGCGCAATATTTTTCAGGGCTTTAATGGAGAACGAGAATGGATAAATGGGTAAATTTTCCGGCCAGCGTAGATTCAGGAGACACCCATGAATTGGGGCCCGATGAGTTAGGGCGGCGCAAGTTTATTACCCAGGTGCTCGGCAGTTCACTCATGCTCATGGCATTACCAACTCTTGCCTCCACACTATTTAAAAAGGGAATGAGTGAGACTGAAAGGAACCTCATCAAAAAAGAATACCTGGAAAAATACTGCCCACCAGGTTACGACCCATTTGCCCATCGATGGGCTTACGGCATTGATGCGTATAAGTGCATTGGATGTAATCAATGTATGACGGCCTGCAAAATTGAAAATGGCTTGCCGGGACACCCTTCGATAAATAACCGGTGGATTGAGCGTTACACCAAACTTGCCGGTGATTCACATGTGCATGTAGATACGTGTACCGATCCTGCCAATATTTCAGTTTCCGATCCTGATAATTTTATATATCGATTTGATGATCGATATGCAGAAGCGGATGTGGAATATAGTTTCTTTGTACCCAAAATGTGTAATCACTGCGAAAAACCTGTGTGTACACAGGTTTGCCCGAAGGGCGCGACTTTTCAAACGCCAGATGGTGCTGTGCTGGTCGATGAAGATCGCTGCATTGGTTGTTTATACTGCAAACAAGCGTGCCCGTATGGTGCGCGTTACCTGCGGCCAATTCCTGCACGAGCTGATGGTGTTACCCGTGTGGCCGGTAAATGCACCTGGTGTTGGCATAGGATAACCAAAGGTCAGGAACCAGCTTGCGTGGGTATCTGTCCGAAAAAAGCACTGATCTTTGGCGATCTTAATGATCCCAACAGTGACATCAGCCTGTGGATCAAAGAGCATGGCAGAGAATTATTAGTGCTCAAGCCAGACATGGGAACACGTCCCAGCGTTAAGTACATCGGCATCAATGAGGAGGTGAGATAATGGAAGCCATTCATGTTACTTCCTTTATTGGCTATGTGTATCCAAACGAAACGGTGATTGCATGGACTGTTCTTATTGTAGTTTACCCGTACCTGACTGGTTTGGTTGCAGGCGCTTCCAGTGTCTCCGTTTTATACACCGGCGCTGGCCTGAAAGAATTTAAACCAGTTTCACGATTGGCATTACTTGCCGCATTCGCTTTTATGATAACGGTGCCGATTGTGCTGTTAAGTCATCTCGGCCATCCCGAACGAGCACTTGGCGCAATGATTACACCCAACTTCGCATCTGCGTTTTCAATGTTTGGCTACTTTGCCATGTTGTATTCATTTATTTTATTCCTGGAAATATGGTTTGAGTTCAGGGTTTACAATGTATTACAGGCAAGAAACTCGACTGGATTAAAGAGATTGTTTTATCGAACACTTACATTATTTGACAACAACATCTCCACTGAAGCGCAGGAGTTTGACCATAGGTGGCTCAGGCGCATTGTAATTTTCAGTATAATTGGTGCACACGGTTTGCATGGCTACGTTTGTTTTGTGTTCTCGTCATTAAAATCCCGGGAATGGTGGTCCTCGGAATTAACCATAGTCATTTTTGTTATCTCGGCGGTTGTCTCTGGCATAGCCGTGGTGATGCTTATGTACCTTGTGGTCTCGGCATTTCGCAAGAGTAGGCCTGATGAAGCCTGCCTCAGAGGACTGTGTTTTTATCTAATGATATTTTCCATATTCACTCTCTTTCTTGAAGGTGTAGAATTTATCAGCCTGGTCTACAAGGCGAAGGAAGGTATAGAGCTCATTATGGATTATGTAATGGGCCCAATGTTTTATCGATTTTTCGTTGTGCAATTTTTTATCGGTGCCATTGTGCCGCTCACAATACTTTTCTGGATTTGGAGAGCTAAACCCTCCGGCAAAAAATTAATTGTTGCTACATCGACAGTATCGGTGCTCGCATTGATCCAGGTATTCATGATGCGTTACAACGTAGTGATTGGAGGACAAGAGATTTCCAAAACCATGCGGGGGTATCTGGAATACCAGGTACCTGTATTTGGTCTCGAAGGGGCTGTAGCGGCAATCGGAGCGATAGCATTCTCCCTCTGCCTGACGTATGTCCTTGTAAAGATATTTACAATTGGTTTTGAAGACAAAGATATCGTCGATGATTCTGAGTCATACAGCACGGACAATACGGCAGAAAAAACGTAATAACAAACAACGTTATGTAAAGACTCGGGACGGAATTACTGTGCAGCTGCCTTTAGGGCCAATCGAATAATTTCTTCGCTCACCATGCCGTCACAATCAACATGTGAAACCATCCTGCTGGCTTCCTGTGGTTTATAACCCAGCGAAACTAACGCACTGATCGCATCTTTCACTGAATCAGTCCCCGGCGTTATTGATTGCGTGACTCCTTCAATCGAATCTGCGGCGCCTTGCCAGTCCTTGAGTCGGTCTTTCATTTCCACCACCAAACGTTCAGCGGTTTTTTTACCTACGCCTGGTAAACGCGTAAGCGCCACACTATCTCCGTTACGCACACAGCCAACAAACTCGTCGGCAGACATGCCAGAGAGAATGGCTAACGCCAGCTTGGGGCCCACACCGGAAACTTTTATCAATGTGCGAAATAAAGCACGATCAGATTCCCGTAGGAAGCCGTAAAGTACGTGT
>JAUWSG010000064.1 GCA_030610155.1 Gammaproteobacteria bacterium | reverse complement strand
GCGATCTAGTCTATAGGGAGTCTGTCAACGGTCGGGTTGTTTGAGCGGATCAGTATGTTTTAGCGTTTGATGTGGTTTGCAAGGTTTGCGGAGTTGTGGATCGTAACAATGCCAGGGCATTGTTACGATCCATTCTTGTATCTCATCTGCGAATTACGCAATATAATTCAGTTTTTGATCTTTAAGATTCGCAGCATGCATTGATAATAATGTAGAAAATATTTTTGCTTTGTGATTGCTTTTACACTCTGTTGAGGTTAATCCATCCTGTATGTTGGTGATCAAGTGAGGGATGATTGAGCTCAATTTGGCTTTATCCTGTTTGCTTGCCTTTTTCTGGAATACCCAGGTCAGTTCATCAACGACCAGCATGGCGCTTTTCCATGTTGCGCTTTTATCACCATGGGCATCATAAATGCGAGTTGCAACTTCAACCCATGTGGTGTTCATAAATTCGCGTACTTCAGTGGGTAGCTCATATTGTAATACTTTTGTCCTGATTGCATTTGCAATAAGCTGTTTCGGTGTCTTGGTTTTTTTCGTGTTCGTTATAGGTGCTGCTTTGACGTTCACGGGATTTGTCTTTTTCGTAACAGTTTTTGCATTAGTTTTTGCATTAGTTTTGGCAGTTGTTTTTGCAAGATTCTTTACCGTGGTTACGGTTGCCGCCGGCTTTAAATTTTTTGCTCTTGCAGACAGGCTTTTTAGTTTTTCAGTTGTTTCTTTTAAGCTCTGAATTGATTTTGCAGCTTTGACAGGTTCTTTTTTACTGAACAAGCTGGATGAGTTCATGATGTCATTGAACACAGCGGGGTCATCGGTGAATTCCGTGAGTACCCGATTAACGATGAAGCTGACTTCATCGATAAAAGAATCGCTGTTCATATTGCCTTTTTTGTTCAGTACCAATGCGGCATCAGTCAGTTTATTAACCAGTTGATCAGCCGGGTGTGGATCGTTTCCAAAATAATTACCGTCCATCACTGCGACTTTTAATAAAGGAATTTGCAGTTTTGCCAGTTCAATTTTGAGTTTGTCAGCCAGGCGATTGTCTTCGAAAATAATATCAAACATCATTCTGATCACATCTACTGTGTCAGTGTCGAACGGGTCTGCTGATTCAGGATTGTTTCTGCGTACTAATCGATCAAATTCACCCAGTATGTCTGAGTTAATGCCGTTTGAATGATCGTTATGTTCGCCAAACAGGAGGGTGTCGATATTTTGTTGCATTAATGAAAGTGCCGCAACAACGCCATTGTTGGTTGAATTATGAACGGATGAGGCTGCACGTACCGGTCGTTTTAACAAATCAGGGATTTGATTAAAGATATCCTGCTTTGAAGCAACTTCATTATTCTTTGTTTTTTTCGTTTCTGTCTGGGCCCAGGTTTCAAAAATCTCTGGGTCGGCGAATTCTGCTGCATTACAATGTAAAATCATGGTCCTTTGCCCCTGTCTCTAATGGTTCAGGCCATAAAATCCCGCGCCTGAATTTAACCCCCGAATTAACTAAGTGAATTGTGTCTTTTATGTGAAAAATAAAGCGTGACCGGGGTCACACAATTCGACTTTGTGTATAAACAAATAGCTTATTTGTATAAGGTTGGTGCGGCAAAAAATCAATCAGTGCTTGATTTTTTGTCTGTAATTACGGACACTTACAGCGGAGTTGGCTGAACAGTCGCTATATCCATCGGATATGGAGGAAAGTCCGGGCTCTACAGGGCAAGGTGCCAGGTAACGCCTGGGAGACGCGAGTCTACGGAAAGTGCCGCAGAAAATATACCGCCTAAGCATGCCCATTCGTGGGTATGCCGGTAAGGGTGAAATGGTGCGGTAAGAGCGCACCGCGCTGGTGGTAACATCAGTGGCAGGGTAAACCCCACCTGGAGCAAGACCAAATAGGGGAGCAGATAGTTTCGGCTATCAAGTGTGGCCCACACTGTTCCCGGGTAGGTTGCTTGAGGTGCATGGTGACATGCATCCCAGATGAATGACTGTTCTCGACAGAACCCGGCTTACAGGCCAACTCCAATTTGTCGACTTCCGCTCGATACTTCTCATATCTCTCTAACTTCATTCCATAACCCCATGATTCACTAGTTTTTTACCGTACCCGGCTCCCTGGTCTGGCTTATTTTCTATCACAAAAAGTGCGCTAAGTTATTGTGGAATAAGCAAGAAATCCAAATTTAGTGGGGCAAAATCCTTGACAGTTTTAATGATTCAAAACTATAGTTAGCAGAGGTGGGACAAAGTGGTACAAAATGGGATTTTTGGACTATTTGTGAACCATTGTGGGCCACGGTGGGTGTTATGTGGACTTAATGTTCTGGCAGGAGAGTCACTATGTTCGAGGGGGCAAGCGCCCTGGCACTGGATTCAAAAGGGCGGATGTCTGTTCCGACGGCATACCGTGCGCTGATAAAAGAGAATGGTGACGGCAATGTCGTGGTGACATTGGATAAAGATGATTCATGCCTGCTTTTATATACAGAGTTTGAATGGAAGGTGGTACAGGAAAAACTATCCAAATTGCCCAGTTTTAATGAGCATACGCGCAAATTGATGAGAATCATTGTCGGCCATGCGTCCAAGGTCAAAATGGACGGTAATAACCGGATCTTGATTCCGCCCTTGTTAAGGGAAATTGTCAACATAGACAAGAGCATAGCCCTGATCGGCATGACAAACAAGTTTGAAATCTGGGATGAGCAGACCTGGGCCCGCAAGCTGGAAGAGATGAAGAGCAAGGAAATATCTGACGAAGTGCCGTTTGAGATTGCGACACTGAGTATATGACGTATTTGATATCAATGATTGATTGAGTGATGACGAATGCATTTACTCATCGTCCGGTTTTGTTGGATGAAACAATAGACGCGTTAAACCTCAAGGAAGGTGGCATCTATATAGACGGGACCTATGGCCGTGGAGGCCATGCCGGGGAAATTCTGAAACGAATTGGGACGACAGGCAGGTTACTGGCTATCGATAAGGACGAGGAGGCCGTTGCGGAGGCAAGACGCCAATTTAAGTTGGACAAACGTTTTTCCATTGAACGAGGATCATTTGCTTTGTTAAAGCAGATAGCGGCAAGCCAGAATTGTGTCGGTCAGGTTGATGGTATTTTGCTTGATCTGGGTGTGTCATCTCCTCAACTTGATGATCCCGGCCGGGGGTTCAGTTTTAAACAGGATGGCCCGTTGGATATGCGCATGGATCGTAGTGCGGGTATGAGTGCGGCTCAATGGTTAGCGATTGCCGGTGAAAGTGAAATTTCATCCGTTTTAAAAGAGTATGGCGAAGAAAAATTTGCCCGCCGGATTGCGCGCGCCATTGTTGAAAAAAGAGAAACAGATCCTATTGAAACGACTGCCCAGCTAGCCAGGATCATTAGTGATGCCAGTCCGTTTCATGAAAGAAACAAGGACCCTGCAACTCGAAGTTTTCAGGCGATACGAATTTTTGTCAATAATGAATTAGGCGATTTGAAAGACTGTCTTTCGCAAGTGCTTGACGTGCTTGCTGATGGCGGTCGATTAGTGGTGATTAGTTTTCATTCGTTAGAAGACCGGATTGTGAAACGTTATATACGTGAGAAATGCAGGGGCGATGAATTTCCTTTGGGTTTACCTGTTATGCATTCCGAGCTAAAACCACAGCTACGTCTTGTGGGTAAAGCCAGGCGTGCAAGCAAAAGTGAAACAGATGCAAACCCAAGAGCACGTAGTGCAATGTTGCGAGTGGCTGAGAAACTGTGATGTCAATACTGTTATGTCAATAAAGTTCTTGTCGATTTTTGCGCTGGGTGCAGCTGTAATGCTGTCTGCAATTGGTGTGGTTTATGCGAAGCACCAGAATCGAATGCTGTTTGTTCAATTGCAGGCATTACAGAATGATCGTGATCGTATGGAAGTGGAGTGGGGCCAGTTGCAGCTTGAACAAAGTACCCTGGTAACGCATGGAAGGATCGAACGTTTGGCACGGCATGATTTGAAAATGACAATTCCACCTGCTGATACTGTGGTGATGATACGGCCATGACTACAAATAATTTTGTCCATCCATTTCGGTATTTTTTTGTTGTCGCATTATTGATGGTGCTGATGTTGCTTCTGGCCTGGCGTGCCGTCGATCTTCAGGTGGTCAACAAGGATTTTCTCCGTGGTGAGGGTGATGCACGTTATCTGAGGGACGTTTCTGTTCCTGCGCATAGAGGTATGATAGTTGACCGTTATGGTGAGCCGCTGGCAATCAGTACGCCGGTCGATTCCGTGTGGGTCAATCCTCAATTATTTCAGCCGTCGCACGAGCAGCAGAAACAATTAGCGAAAAAACTCAATATTAAACGGAAAAAAATCAGCAAATTGTCATCAGGCCGGAACAGAGGGCGTGAGTTTGCATATTTGAAACGCCATGTTAGCCCCGATGTTGCCCGGCAAGTAACTGCGCTGGGGATTGAAGGCGTATTCCTGCAGCGGGAGTATCATCGATATTATCCGAAGGGAGAAGTGACAGGGCACGTTATCGGTTTTACCAATATCGATGATAAAGGGCAGGAAGGCCTGGAGTTGGCCTATGACGACTGGCTTCGTGGAATAAAAGGTAAAAAGCGTGTTTTAAAAGATCGGCTTGGGCGAGTAGTAGAAAATGTAGAAAGTATTAAAGAGTCTGATCCGGGAAAAGTGTTGCGCCTGAGTATTGATCGACGTATCCAGTATCTTGCCTATCGGGAGCTAAAAGCGGCAGTCAGACGTCATGGTGCCAAATCCGGTTCACTGGTAATGCTTGATATACAGACGGGTGAAGTGTTGGCGATGGTCAATCAGCCCTCCTACAACCCTAATAATCGAGGCGCATTTAAAAGTAACAGGTACCGTAATCGTGCGGTGACAGATGTCATTGAACCCGGTTCGACTATAAAGCCTTTTATCATTGCGGCTGCACTGGAAAGTAATCGTTTCAAACCGGAAACTGTGATTGATACCTCGCCCGGTCTGTTAAGAGTAGGCAGTAATGTTGTTCGGGACCACAGAAATTATGGTCGCATTGATTTGACAGCCATCATACAAAAGTCAAGTAATGTGGGTGCAACCAAGATTGCATTAAAGCTGGAGCCACAAACAATTTGGGATGTTATGACGCGTGTTTCATTCGGTTATTCGTCTGGAAGTGGTTTTCCGGGTGAGGCCAGTGGCCTGCTGACGCATTTTTCCGGTTGGAACAAAATAGAGCAGGCAACACTCTCAATTGGTTATGGTTTGTCTGTGACACCATTGCAATTGGCGAGGGCGTATTCTGCACTGGCAGGTGATGGTTATTTACGTCCAGTATCTTTTTTGAAGCTTGAAGATGGTCTGCAAGCAGAGGAAGTCGTCCAGGTTTTTCAACCAGAGACTACCAGGAAAGTGCGTGGCATGCTTGAGAAGGTTGTCGGAAAGGGTGGTACAGGAACAAAGGCGCGTGTCGCTGGATATCGTGTTGCAGGTAAAACCGGTACCGTGAAGAAATCAGGTGTTGGGGGCTATACAGATGATTATATCGCCCTGTTTGCCGGGGTAGCGCCCGCAAGTAATCCGCGTATATCAATGGTTGTGATTGTCGATCAGCCAACAAGTGAAGAATATTATGGTGGTGAGGTTGCGGCACCTGTTTTTTCCAGGGTGGCAAGTGGTGCATTACGGCTGATGAACGTGACGCCAGATAATATTCCGCCCATTGGAACGCGTATTGCCAGCCTGGGGGATGCACCATGATGGCTATTAACACTCCGCAAGCGAGTAATTCACTCGTCATGTTATTAAAAGGCATTGCTGATGTTGGTGCCGCTGAGGACAGGGAAATTACCGGTATTAAACTGGATAGCCGAAAGGTCACGTCCGGTGATCTGTTCATCGCCTGTCAGGGTGTTAACGTTAATGGTTGTGATTTTATTGAAGCCGCGATAGCCGCTGGTGCAGTAGCTATTGTCTGGGAATCAATTCCGAAAGTTTATCCATTGCAAATCGCTAAATTTCTTGATGACGATTCCAGTATACCGGTGATCGCAGTCGAAAATCTAAAAGAACAGGTTGGCGTAATTGCATCACGATTTTGTGGGCATCCCTCCCGGAAGATGAATGTGATTGGTGTCACTGGCACAAATGGTAAAACATCCTGCAGTCATTTTTTGTCACAGGTTTTAAATAAAGAATCATCTTGTGGGCTGATTGGTACCTTAGGATATGGTTTATATGGTGATTTGAAGGAAATAAATATGACGACACCTGACCCGGTGTCGCTGCAGTCGTATTTGAAAGAGCTTTTAGATGCCGGTGCGAAAAATGTAGTAATGGAAGTTTCGTCACATGGTCTGGACCAGGGAAGGGTCAGTGGGACAAATGTAAATATTGCCATTTTTACCAATCTCAGTCGTGATCATCTCGATTATCACAACGATATGGATGCCTATAGCCAGTCAAAGAAAAAGTTGTTTGAGTTACCGGGAATAAAAACAGTCGTCATAAATGCGGACGATGAATTCGGACGTGAGTTGATAGCGGGCGTATCAGATGAAAATGAATGTGTCAGTTATGGTATGCATACGCATGAATATCAGCCCGCGGTGTATGCAACGGAAATAGGTCTGAACCACGACGGCGTTAACTTTAAAGTGACAACGCCGTGGGGTAATGGTCATTTAAAAAGTCCACTTATGGGGCGCTTTAGTGTCAGTAATTTACTGGCGGTATTGAGTACGATGCTTGTCATGGGTGTAGCGCTCAAGGATGCACTTGCGCAACTAAGTCTCCTTGATACGGTGCCAGGTCGAATGGAGCGTCTGGATGGAGGATCTGATCTGCCGCTGGTTGTGATTGATTATGCGCATACCCCTGATGCATTAAAGCAGGCATTAATGGCCTTGCGCGACCATGGTGGAGATAAACTGGTTTGTGTTTTTGGTTGTGGTGGAGACCGGGACAAGGGCAAACGTCCTTTGATGGGTGAGATCGCTGTTGAGCATGCTGATGAGGTGGTTATCACTGATGATAATCCCAGGTCAGAATCCCCGGCGCAGATTGTTGACGATATTATGCAGGGTGTTAGTGATGCTGAAACTGTGAGCGTAGTGCATGACCGGGCGCGGGCCATACATCAGGCTATAGCAGGTGCTGGAGCAGAAGACATAGTGTTGATTGCAGGTAAAGGACATGAGTCGTTTCAACAGATTGGACAAAACAAAATTCCATTCAATGATCGAAATCAGGCGGCTTCGATTCTGCGTTCATTGAAGTGAAAGGGATAATTACAGCGTGACTGTGGCGGCAGTAAAAAATGATGATTTATTTGATAACTATTGTTTTGACAGTTTTTATTTTGGTAAGTCGGAAATAATGAAATTATCTGAGGCAGCAAAGGTTCTTAATGTACCGATGACAGGGGAAGACTGTTCATTCAAAAACGTTGCTATAGACTCGCGTTCGCTTGGCCGCGGTGATTTATATGTTGCGTTATGCGGAGAACATTTTGATGGGCATGATTTTATTTCTAATGCGATGGAACAAGGCGCGGTTGCAACCATTGTAGAGAAAGAAACAGAAGATATGATCCCGTCTGTTGTTGTGCCGGATACCCGGCTGGCATTAGGTCAGTTGGCCAGTCACTGGCGGTCAACATTTGATGGGCCATTAATCGGCTTAACAGGCAGTAATGGGAAGACAACGGTCAAAGAGATGTTGGCAGTCATACTGGAAAGAAAAGGTACGGTATTGGCGACGCAGGGTAATTTAAATAACGATATTGGAGTGCCACTAACTTTGTTTCGTTTGCAGTCGCATCATCAGTATGCGGTGATTGAAATGGGTGCCAATCATCCTGGAGAGATCGGGTATTTGACAAATATTGCGTCCCCGTCAGTTGCCGTGATAACCAATGCAGCACCGGCCCATCTGGAAGGGTTTGGTTCCCTGGATGGTGTGGCAAAAGCAAAAGGCGAAATATTTGAAGGTTTATCAGAAAAAGGTGTTGCCGTGATTAATCTTGATGATCCCTATTATGATTTATGGAAATCATTTGCCGGTAAGCATGACATTGTCAGTTTTGGTCTGGATGAAGCTGCGGACGTTAGCGCTAAATGGGTTAAACATCCTGATGGCAGTGAAATTGAACTGCATGCTGCTGAAGGGTCTGTCCATATTTCGCTTGCGATGCCAGGTAAACATAACGTGATGAATGCACTAGCCGCAAGTGCGACTGCATTAACGGTCGGTGTAAGTCTTGCGGACATTAAGGCGGGACTGGAAACAATGTTATCTGTTCCCGGTCGCTCGCAAAGAAAGTCAGGGATGAATGGGTCAGCAATTATTGATGATACCTATAATGCCAACCCGGCTTCACTTGATGCGGCCCTGGATATGCTTTGTGCTGGTGCGGGCGCAAAAATGATTGTCCTGGGTGATATGGCAGAGCTGGGTGATGCTGCAAAGATGTTGCACCAGGAGGCCGGCAGAAAGATATTTTCCGCTGGTGTGGATGCATTTTATGCTTTGGGTGAGTTTAGTCGGGAGGCTGTTAAAACATACAGTGAGGCCGGTGGGGAAAATGGTTTTTGTTTTGAAACTCAGGACGCATTGCTTGATGCGATTAAGGGTGTATTGCGTTCAGATGTGACGGTGCTGGTTAAAGGTTCACGGAGTATGCGCATGGAGCGCATCGCCGTGGCGCTTACGGATACAGGAGAGTCCTGACATGCTTTTGTATCTATCTGAAATGCTGGCGGACACTTATAGCGGGTTTAGTGTTTTTCAATATTTGACCTTGCGCGCAATACTGGGTGTGCTCACAGCGCTGGTTATTTCATTTATTGTTGGACCGACACTGATCCGTAAATTAAGTTCACGACAAATTGGTCAACAGATACGTGCTGATGGGCCACAGTCGCATCTCAGTAAGGCAGGTACACCTACGATGGGTGGCGCCTTGATCATTGTTGCAATAGGTATCAGTACATTGCTTTGGGCTGACCTGGAAAATCGCTATATCTGGATTGTATTGTTTGCAACATTTTCTTTCGGTGCAATTGGCTGGGTAGATGATTATAAAAAAATTATCAAGCAGGACTCAGCAGGGTTGAAGTCGCGATACAAGTATTTTTTTCAGTCTGTGGCAGGGTTTGTTATTGCGGTGGCGTTGTATATGACAGCAACCTTGCCAGCCGAGACGCATTTGATTGTGCCTTTTTTCAAGAGTGTATCGATTGATATGGGGCTGTTTTTTATTGTGCTGACTTATTTTGTCATTGTTGGAACAAGTAACGCGGTAAATTTAACAGATGGTCTGGATGGGCTGGCTATTTTGCCCTCTGTAATGGTGGGGGGAGCCCTGGGTATTTTTGCTTATTTGACAGGTCACGTGAAGTTTGCTGAGTACCTGTCTATTCCTTATATACCGGGAGCAGGTGAAGTCGGTGTTTTTTGTGGTGCGATGGTTGGAGCAGGGTTGGGTTTCCTGTGGTTTAACACATATCCGGCGCAGGTTTTTATGGGTGATGTGGGCGCACTTGCATTAGGTGCTGCATTGGGTGTGGTTGCCGTGATTGTAAGGCAGGAGTTGGTGCTGTTTATCATGGGCGGCGTATTCGTGATGGAAACAGTATCTGTGATTCTGCAAGTGGCCTCGTTCAAGCTGACGGGGAAAAGAATTTTCCGTATGGCACCCTTGCATCATCATTTCGAGTTAAAGGGGTGGCCTGAGCCCAGGGTCATTGTTCGCTTTTGGGTGATTACCGTTATTCTGGTTTTGGTCGGCCTGGCAACGCTAAAGCTACGTTAAAAAAGGCTGCGTTAATTCAGATCACTATAAAGGTGTATTAATAGATGTGCCTGGTAGAGAACAAATAATGCTTTTGAGACAAAAAATACAAAACGACATGTCAGAGACACGAATATTGATAGTTGGTTTGGGTAAAACAGGTTTGTCCTGTGCGCGATTTCTGGCGAAGAAAGGTTTTTCTGTGGCGGTAACAGACAGCCGTGTGAGTCCACCCGGGCTAGAAGCCTTGAGTGAGGAGTGCCCGGATATAGCGGTGTTTGCCGGGGGGTTTGATGCTGGTGCGTTTAATGTCGCAGAGCAAATTATTGTGTCACCGGGTGTGTCACTTGAAGAACCGTTGATCGCGGATGCCATTGCACGGGGCGAAGAGGTTATTGGTGATATTGAACTTTTTGCACAATATGTTGACGCACCTGTGGTCGCGATTACAGGTTCAAATGGTAAAAGCACGGTCACGACACTGCTGGGTGAGATGGTCAAGACATCCGGTCTGACGGCGAAGGTCGGTGGCAACCTGGGGACACCTGCGCTGGATTTACTGGACGGTGGCGCAAGGCCTGATTTTTATGTGCTGGAGTTATCGAGCTTTCAGTTGGAGACGACCCACTCGTTAAAGCCTGTTGCATCCGTTGTATTGAATGTTTCCGCGGACCATATGGACCGTTATCGTGATATTCAGCATTACAGCAATGTAAAACAACGCATTAATCATGGTGATGGCGCTGTTGTTGTCAATATCGATGACCCACTTGCATCATCGGTGGACAGGGAAAATAGAAAAGTTATTGGTTTCAGCCTGAAAGCACCACGTGATGGTGTATATGGCTTATACGAAGAAGCAGGCCAGCTATGGCTGGCAAAAGGTGACAGAAAACTGATTGATACAGACGAGTTGAGAATCAGGGGGCGTCATAATTTTTCAAATGCGCTGGCCGCACTCGCACTTGCAGAGTTAATTGGCCTGCCGCTGGAAAAAACCCTGCCTTGTCTTTCAGTGTTCACGGGGTTGCCTCATCGGATGCAATGGGTCGGCACCTATGATGGTGTCGACTGGTATAACGATTCCAAGGCGACGAATGTGGGTGCGGCTGTGGCGTCAATCGAGTCGTTGCCGGGCAAGCTTGTTTTGATCGCCGGTGGGGAAGGTAAGGACGCAAATTTTTCGCAATTAAAAGTAGCTGTTCAGAATAAGGCAAAAGCTGTCGTGCTGATGGGGCAAGACGCAAAAAAGATTGCGCAGGTATTAGGTGATACTGTGAAAATTGTATATGCAAATAATATGGAAGAGGCCGTGAGCATGGCTGGTGGATTGGCGCATGAAGGTGAAAGTGTTTTGCTTGCCCCAGCCTGCGCAAGTTTTGATATGTACAGTGGTTTTGAAGAGCGTGGTCTGGATTTTATGGACACAGTAAAGAGATTACATTCATGAGTAGTTACGTGCAAATTGCAAACAGTTTACAGCTGAGGGCCCGGCAACGCTCGAAACAATCCAGGTCAAAACCGTTTGCCATAGATTACTGGTTTTTTGGCGCGGTTATTTGCTTGTTGTGTCTTGGCGTGGTGATGACAGGGTCAGCATCAATCAGTATTGCAGAAAAAGAAATGCAACAGCCAATGTATTATCTGTTAAGGCAGTTAATTTATGTCGGTGTTGGTCTGGCGGCAGCATACTGTGTGTTGCAAATACCTCTGGTATTTTGGGAAAAGTCGGGCCCCTATTTGCTCATTGGCGCAATTGCTTTGCTGGTGGTTGTGTTGGTTCCGGGTATCGGCCTGCAAGTAAATGGCAGTACGCGCTGGATCAATTTCGGAGTGGCGAATTTGCAACCTTCTGAATTTGTAAAACTGTTTTTTGTTGTGTACCTCGCAGGATACCTGGTGCGGCGCAAGAAAGAAATTCGTGAGACCCTCAAAGGTTTTATAAAGCCTGTTGCGTTGTTAACGATAACCAGTTTATTACTTTTTGCTGAGCCTGATTTTGGCGCGGTAGTTGTATTATCCGCCACTGTTTTTGGTATGTTGTTTCTGGCCGGGGTCAGGCTACTTCATTTCTCTTTATTCGTTTTTATTGTGTTTTCCGCACTTGTCGCAATGGCGCTTTCAGCGCCTTATCGTATGGAACGTCTGACAACATTTTTAAATCCCTGGGATGATCCTTTTAATAGTGGGTTCCAGTTAACACAAGCCTTGATTGCTTTTGGAAGAGGCGAATGGCTGGGGGTTGGTCTGGGTGGCAGTGTACAAAAACTGTTTTATTTGCCTGAGGCCCATACAGACTTTGTTTTCGCGGTGATTGCAGAAGAGCTGGGTTTGCTGGGTTCATTTGTTGTGATTGGTTTGTTTTCAATTGTTATCTGGCGGACCTTTTCGATTGCCTCTATTGCTGAGCAGGCAGGCAAACGTTTTGCAGCATACCTGGCATACGGTGTAGGGCTCTGGTTCAGCTTGCAGGTAATTATAAATTTGGGTGTGAACATGGGTGTTTTGCCTACCAAGGGACTGACACTACCATTAATGAGTTATGGCGGTAGTTCCATGGTGTCAATTTGTATCGCGCTGGCAATCGTTATGCGGGTGTATCACGAAACCAGTAACAAGGCGCAAGGAACAAGGCGCAAGGTAAAAGGAAAAGTTAACAGGTTATGAGCGCAGTGGGTGAAAATCATTTTTCAAGCTTGCGGGTTCTGATTATGGCCGGTGGCACGGGTGGCCATGTGTTTCCTGCACTTGCTGTTGCTGAAGAATTGCGCTCGGCAGGGGTGAAGGTTTTCTGGTTGGGGACACGGCGGGGGCTGGAGTCTGATGTGGTGCCCAAGGCAGGATTCTCTATTTCTTATATCTCTATAAACGGCCTTAGAGGTAAAGGCGTGGCGACGTTGATGCTGGCACCTTTTAAATTAATGATTGCGCTGATACAGAGTTTTTATGTTTTGTTGAGCTTGAAGCCAGACGCTGTGCTGGGTATGGGCGGGTTTGTGACCGGGCCGGGCGGTGTGGTGACCAGAATACTGCGTAAGCCTCTTGTGATTCATGAGCAAAATGCAATAGCAGGATTGACCAACCGTTTGTTAGCAAAAATTGCGACACAGATTTTACAGGCATTCCCGGGCGCATTTGATGACCGCGTGAACCTGGCGACAGTGGGCAATCCGGTGAGAACTGACATAGCAAAAATATTACCACCGGAACAAAGGTACCAGGATCGGGAGGGCGGATTACGTTTGCTGGTTCTGGGAGGAAGCCTGGGTGCTGTTGCGTTGAATCAAACTGTACCGCCTGCTCTGGGTATGATCTCTGAAAAATTAAGACCCATGGTGTTTCATCAAACCGGGCGAGAAAATAAGGAAGAAACCAGAAAATTTTATAAATATGCAAGCGTGGATGCGAACATCGTACGTTTTATAAAAGACATGTCTGAAGCATATGAATGGGCAGATATCGTGATATGCAGGGCGGGTGCATTAACGATTGCTGAATTGGCAATGGCAGGCGTGGCATCCATTCTGGTGCCGTATCCGCATGCTGTTGACGATCATCAGACCGCGAATGCCAGGAGCTTGACCGATGCTGGCGCCGGCTTGTTGATTGAGCAGGATAAATTAACACCGCGTCACCTGGGTGATGTGTTGAGCAGTTTTGTTAACGAAGATATGTCAGATGTGAGAGCGCGATTGTCACATATGGCACAGGCGGCCAGGAAACTGGCCAAACCCGATGCAACGCGTGATGTAGCCCGGTGGTGCAGAAAGCTGGCTGATCCGTCTTTCGATAATAATATTGCAGAGGGACCGGCGTGATGAATGCATTGCCACTTGATATGGATAAAACCATGGACAAGAAAAACCAGAACTGGCAAGCAATGCGACGTATTCGCAGGATCCATTTTGTTGGTGTCGGTGGTGTAGGTATGGGTGGCATTGCAGAAGTATTGC
>JAUWSG010000093.1 GCA_030610155.1 Gammaproteobacteria bacterium | reverse complement strand
GGGACCATCATGCCCACTAAAAAATCCAAACCTGCAGATTTAATCGAGATGGCGGATAAAGCTTTATATGAAGCCAAAGAAGCGGGTAGAGACCGTTATATACTGTCCTAACATAACGAAGCACCGTTCTCTAAATCTCTCAAATATTCTTCTCCATACTTTATACTTATCCCTTATATAGCTAATGTTGCTGCGTGATACGCAGACTAAAGAGCAATTCCTCTGCTTTAAGCGTGTTTATTATTAAATAATGTCTACCAGATCACATAAATACTGGCGTGTATTGCTCAGATTTATAAACAGTTTCCGATATATTAGTAACTTATTGGTAAAATACCATTTTAAGACATGCTTAAGCTGTATTCACGAGAGTGAGCGCCTTAATGATCTAAACGTAAAAGCCGCAGAAAAATGTAATGTTGTATAGTTTTGCGTCGTTACTAGACATGATAAGCAGTAGGGTGTGGAACATAAATTGGGGGTTAGAAAAATGAATAAGTTGTTGTCCTTCATTAGTATCGCAGTATTGGGTGCAGGCATAGTGGCTTGTTCACCAGGGACTCCGGATGACAAAGGCACATTTACCCCGACAGGGAGTGCCTCAGAATTAACAAATCAGGAATTTAACAACCTTACGCCAACCCAGCAATATCAGGTTGCCAACAAGTTAATGGCCACATTTTTCAAGGGTGTGCCGGCGGATGAGTTTTTTGTGCCCGCTTCAATAACTTCTGACCCAAATGATTTGATTGTGACAAACGCGGGTGTCGACTTCATAGGTGAAGTCAAGGCCCAGCTTAGCCTTCCATTAAAAAATAAAGATGAAGTTTATACACTCATCGTTGGTAGTCCTGCGACTGAAACTGAACCGGCAGTATCGGGGAAATATAATTTCAGAGGTGGACGTGAGGAAATCGAAATACCTCTGGCTTATCTTTATGAACTACCATTAAGTGATGAATTTTTTGCACGCTGGATGGCATACAAACTGGCAAATACCATCCTTTTTTCACCCGCAGAGGAAATTGATTCTGCTTTTGTCGATGATGTGGGTACGGTTATTGAAGAACTATCCAGTGCTATTCTGGCCAATGCGCCTATTAGAAGCATCATCTTTAATCATGAAAAATCTCAAACCAACTGGAGAAGATTTCGTTCACCTGAAGATAATACACGTGAAATGATTGAAATTTATCTGGGTTTGTTTGACCGGGATGCTGATGTACCAAAAGCATCTATCGCATGTCGAAACTGGTCGCTTACGGATCAGAATGCCGGATATATACTCAAACATCCACGAGCGCTGGATAATGATGACCCTCAGTTAGTATTCGATTATGCATACGTCACAACCTGTGAAGACTTTTTTGATGCGGTCGCAAATCATCCTCTTGTTATTCCAAGAATGACGACTGTTCTTGTTGACCTTATGCTGGAGGTCAATACTGATCCGCTTGTCAGATCTACATTGGTCAATGAGATCGTTAGTTCCAGACCATCGACTTTCAAGGACATCTTTACGCGTATAATATTTTCCAGAGCATATCTGCTGGATTCAGCAAGACCAAAATGGGCAGAAGAGGTCATGTTTAATACGGCTGGTCGACTCCATTGGAACCCTTACAGTAATTTTTTCCAGGATATTAATCGCCAGATTACCAGGGGTGAGCCTGGTAATATAAGAACAAGTTTTGCCTTGATGTATCAACCTGCCTTGTCGTTAAAATTAGGTCGATTTCCTGTTGTTCCCCTGGACGCCCTGGGTGGTGCCTACTTGCATCGCGGTATACGTGATGGGGTTATGTTATCGGGCTGGTCTTCTGACCTTACCCAGAACAGGGGCAGTATGGCGCTAGAAGATTTTATCAGTTACCTGTTCCTGTCTGTGGTGGCACGCCAGCCTACACAGGATGAACTTGACACTTTAACGCAAGTGATTAATTCAGCTTCATCTAGTGGAGGGGGCTCCCTTAATATCGCAAACAGGCTAAATGATAAGGCAAGAGTGGTGCTGGATTATTTATCCAGATTGCCAGAAACGTACTATTTCAAAGCGGTAAATTAAGCGAGGGGTTAGCCATGAAAAGAAGAGATTTGTTAAAAGCATTAGGGCTATTGGGAACCACTCTGACTGTTCCAACTTTAATAGCTAAAAACGGCATTATCAGAAAAGCTGAAGCAAAAAGCTTTAATATTTCTGACCGCACCTTACGTAATGCACAGGCAATTGTTGCGGGTGAAATTAATTTCGTTAGGCCAGCAACATTACCCACTGAAATTAATATTTTTATGTACGGTGGACCTTCAGAGCTGGCGGGTAACTTGAGCAATATCGATGAAATCAATACCAGCTCACAGAATGCCTATCCGAATAATTTATTGGATACTGTCGCTAATGGTGGCCAGATCACAACAAATGGTTTCTGGCAAAATGCTGGGGGTGCAGCAATGGAGCGTATGCTCGCCAGTGGCGATATGTCGATCTATCGTACGATTAATCGTGTCGTTGATGACAGCAAGGCGCACCGGACGAGTATTTTTTCTGCTCAAACAGGTGGCCTGGATCAATTTGCACCCGGTGTTGGTACAACACTGGCAGCGGTATTTAGAACGTTTATGCCAGACGTTTATGACCCGGCCGTTGCAGCAGTCGCACCCATCATTCCATTTGCTTCATTTGAAGGTGATACGGTGTTATTTAATACGGGTGATATCGACGATCTACCATTGACGCTTCGATCTGTCAGTCTGGACAGTAATTTTGATAACCCCTACAGGCGACTCAGGACTTACCAATTACAGTCAGATTCTAACTGTATGGTGGGGGGGATCTCGGTTCCTTGTCACAATGCACTTGATGATCTGGCAGAGCGCACAACAGCGGCAACGGGCGCCCAGTTCAAAACTTTGGGCGATTCCTTTGTAAAAAGAAGAGAGCTCGACGATTTCTTCAGTACGTCATTGGGTGATCCCAATGCGCTCATTCCAATCGACAATACCGATCCTCTAAACCCGGTACCACTGGTCAATTTCCAGGGTCGATTTGGTGATAATCTTTTAGCCGCCTGTGTGCTGGCACTGGAAAATGCAGACACACGTTATATCGCTTTAAGTACAGGTGGACTTGGTGGTTGGGATGACCATGATAATGCCATGGCCAACAATCGTTATGTCAGCCGTATGAACCAATTAATGAATAATATTGAGCAGGCGTTGACATTATTGGCCAACGGCACAACAAACAGCCCTGGCAGGACGGACGTCATTATAAATGTGTATGGCGAATTTGGACGTAACGTAAACCTTAATAATTCATTGGGCTGGGATCATGGTAATAACATGAATCTTTATACCTTCGGCGGCACGACAGTGCCTGGAAGAATATTAGGTAATGTCGTGGGCACAACCAAGGTTATTGGTACGCCAGGTCAAAACCGTTTGTTTACATCGCCGGCTGATGGAAGTGTTCAATATGAGCCATTCTCCATCGCATCAACAGTTTATAAGCATTTCGGAGTAACCAACCCTGAAGTACTGACAAAAGACGCTGTAGAAGCGCCTGCGGGCTTTGGGCCCATTGCCAATGCATGATGAGTAATCCTTGTAGCAAATAGTCATATTTCAAAAAAAAACCCGCCCGTCACTAGACGAGGCGGGTTTTTTTATGAATCTTTATTGTATAAGTTTTATGTAGGCTACGTATTATGCCCCTGTATCTTCAGAGGACCCATTTATTGTATATTTATAGTCCAGGAAAGCTGAATAAACCGTGCGTTTAAATCCGTAAATTCACCTACCGTTCCACGTTGTCCATAGAACGCATATCTCACTCTGAAATGTCCAAGGGGACCTTCGATGCCATATTTAATACCCAATGTATAGGCGGTCATCTTATCAAGGCGAGAATCCGCGCTGGCATATTCCGGTGCATTTAATCCACTGGGTGTACCAACTGCGTCAGGATTCTGATCATCTGCATTCAGATAAGGGACATAAAAGAATGCGGCTGATTGACTATAAAATCGAAATTCCGGCATATAATAGCTTTTATGATTAATCTGTCGCCTGTAACGAATATCGAGGGTATGTGATGTTATATCCCAGTCATCCCAGAAGTATCGATAACCGATTGACACAACATCTTCATCAAAAGGTTGATGTGAAATATCTAAGTTAACACTGCTTCTGTTACGAGAATCCGGTCGACGTTCATGAAAATATGCATCAGCAAGCCCCGATGTCGAATTACGCAATGTCACCACTTTATAAGGGTCTGATAAATAGCCACTAGTGACACCTGTTGTCAGACTTGCTTTTGCCACTGTCCGATGATTTAGAATCTGTGTTGCACTGATAAGTAAGTCAATTGTGGTCTTTTCACCATCTTCCAGGTCAAACGTATCATTTACATTTGTCAGTCTGTCTGGTGCCGGGCTACCGCCGATCGGACTGACGATATCGTAAGAACCGGCCGTGCCGAACTCCAGCGTCGTTAATTTATTATTTAACTCCATAATATAACTACCATTGAGGCCAACAGAAGAATAATCATCCTCACTTGAGAACAAAGCACCGGCGCTATAGCTACTGGTTCGGGTGATCTCATGGAGAATCTGCCCGCTTACCGCAACGCGCCTGTCAACTATCGGGGTCAGAGGATCAATAAATGTTGCAGTGTTACTCGTGCCTCCACCAAAACCGGTCCCACTTGAGGTCCCGGATGCTGTTGTTGATGTATCTGATGCCGCAGAATTGGTCGATAATGCACCGGTAGGGGTTGAACCGGTAATCGAATCAAAAATAAATGTACCGGAAATATTAATATCGTCATTCATTTGCCAACTGATCGTCTGATCGATTTCCCGTACCTTGACCCGGTCTTGTTCTACATAATCCAGAAAACTTGTGGTGTAATCAAGGTCCTTACCATCTACATCGTGCGCAGCAACATTTTGCGCAACATTAGACAGCAGGGTACAGGTTGCAACCGCCAGCGCTTGTGAAACGGGTCTGTTTTTCTTCTTTAATTGCATCCACAACCTCCACCACCAATCGTGCTGCCGATACTGGATGCTTCTTTACTGAAATAAATATGTGAATCAACCGCGGCACTAATCGGGTCGCCGCCGATAAGCATTTTTTCCTGAGCCAGTTTGTCACGTTCCCAGGGCTGGGGAGGTTGATATATCCCAGAGAACATTGAACAACCTTGCAACATCACAAAAAGGATAATCGTGAATCCCTTGGTAAGATTCATAAATGGCTCCAAATAATAAAATTGTATTTTCTAACTACAAAGCAAATATAAGTCATTGATATATATTACGTTAATGTTTCTATTATTTTATATGATTGAAATATTTATATTGTTACGCGTGTCACAATCTAATAACGTCTAGCTCTATAAGTTGTGAATAAGCGTTTGTGACAGGCATATTGTCACTTCCCTAGTTCCTTGATTCTTATAGGGATACTATCGGTAATTACTTAATTTAACTTTAATAACTGAACTTAAGCATATGTATCAACAGGCATTTATTTGAAGGGAAAGGATGGTCACTACTAACACAAAGCTATCGAAACAGCTCATCAAAGGTGTTTTGACACCGGATGCCTGGTTGCAGCCATTTGAAGCAGGGCGATCAATTGATGATGCAAAGCTGATACGTAAAGTATTCGAATTGATTATTTCTGTGCTGGATGATCAGGAAGAAACCGAAATGGCATTCCAGGATTCATTGACGACAGCCGAGTTGTTAAATGAATTACGGATGGACAGCGAGTCTATCATTGCATCACTGGCAAGCAGTTCAGTCATTAATAAGCTGTTATCAAGACAACAAATAGAAACGCAGCTGGGTAAGAATGTAGTCAAACTCGTCGATGGTATACAGGAAATGAATCTGATTAACAGGTTCAATCAACATATCGTTAGCAAAAGAGAAGAAGACCAATCAGAAAGTTTACGTCGCATGCTGTTGGCGATGGCGAATGACGTTCGGGTCGTTCTTATTACACTTGCAGCCAGAGTTGTTGCGATGCGCAGCGCCAAAAGTAAAAGTGATTCACAAAAGCGGGCGATAGCAAATGAAACAATGGATATTTATGCCCCTCTTGCAAACAGGCTCGGGATCTGGCAGTTCAAATGGGAGCTTGAGGATTTATCCGTCAGGTATCTTGATCCGGATACCTATAAAGAAATTGCATTCCTGCTTGATGAGCGCCGACTGGATCGGGAAAGATATATAAAGAATTTTTTGGAAACACTGTCCGCACGACTCAAAAAATCCGGCATTAACGCAGAAATTAGTGGGCGTCCAAAGCACATTTATAGCATCTGGCGAAAGATGAAAAGAAAGAATTTGAATTTTCATCAGATTTTTGACATTCGTGCTGTCCGCGTTATCGTTCCTACAATTTCCGAATGTTACACAACGCTGGGCATTGTTCACAGTGATTACACTATTATCAGGGGCGAGTTCGATGATTATATTGCTTCGCCTAAAGAAAATATGTATCAATCACTACACACTGCCATTATAGGGCCTGAAGGAAAAACAATTGAAATTCAGATCAGAACATCAGATATGCACCATCATTCTGAATTGGGTGTTGCGGCGCATTGGCGTTATAAAGAAAATGTTGCGCAGGATGATGATTTTGAGAAAAAGATCCTCTGGTTACGACAGTTGCTTGAGTGGAAGGATGATATATCAAGTACAGAAGATTTTATTAATGAACTTAAGGACGAGAACACACAGGAACGTATTTACGTATTTACACCCAATGGTAAAGTAATCGATTTACCTTATGGCTCCACTCCCCTGGATTTTGCGTATCGAGTCCATACTGAGGTAGGTCATCGTTGCCGGGGCGCAAAAGTGAATGGGAAAATAATACCTCTGACAAAAGAGCTGCAGAATGGCCAGTTAATTGAAATCCTGACAACGAAACATGGTGGCCCAAGCAGGGACTGGTTAAACCCGAATTTAGGTTATATACACAGCGCAAAGGCGAGGGCAAAGGTAAAACAGTGGTTTAAACAACTTAATTACGATGCCAATGTTGCGGAAGGACGAAATATTGTCGAACAGGAATTAACACGATTGGGTGTAACGGATGTACGTTTTGAAAAACTCTCGCAACACTTCAATTTTTCAAAAGTTGACAAGTTTTTTGCCGCAGTTGGACGTACTGACATTAAAACAACCCAAATTGTAAATTATATACAGGATATAACAGAAGGCAGAGAAGAAAAATTACATGTATCAAGGATCAGCAAACCTAAAAAATATGAAGGATCGGATGTTTATATAAATGGTGTCGGTAATTTGCTTACCCATATGGCTAAATGCTGCAAGCCTTTGCCCGGTGATCCTGTCGTTGGTTACATTACACACGGACGAGGTGTGACGATACATAGACAGGATTGTGGTAACGCACTGCATTATGCTATTGAAGCAAAAGAACGTCTGATTGAGGTAGAGTGGGCCAGCAAGACGGACAGTACCTATCCTGTCGATATTTTGGTTATAGCCTACGACAGATCAGGATTATTAAGAGACATTACATTTGTATTAGCAAACGAAAATATTAATGTGATAGGTGTAAATACTGTATCAGACAAAACGGAGAGTAAAGCACATATGACAATTACACTGGAGATTAACGATCTGAATCAACTTAGTAATGTGTTATCCCAGGTCAATCAATTACCAAATGTCATCGAAGCAAAAAGACAGCGGTCATAACTAATGCCTGGAATTGATGAACTAATCGACTTGATGTCAAAACTGCGTGATCCGGTAGCAGGTTGTCCCTGGGACCAGCAACAAACATTTTCTTCAATTGCGCCCTACACGATTGAGGAAGTATATGAAGTAGTAGATGCGATTGAAAGAAACTCGATGGATGAACTAAAAGATGAATTGGGTGATCTTTTGTTTCAGATTGTTTTTTACGCACAAATTGCTAAAGAAAAAGATTTATTTAATTTTGACGCGGTTGTGGACAATATTGTTAAGAAGATGAAGAAAAGGCACCCGCATGTTTTTGGTGATCTGGATATCAAAACAGCTGAAGAACAGACAACTTTATGGGAAAAAATAAAATCAGAAGAGCGTCAAAACAAAAGGGACAGTTCCGGTAGAACATCCACTCCGAATAGTGTCATAGACAATGTGCCAAAGACGTTACCTGGTTTGACCAGGGCGTTCAAGCTGCATAAAAAGGCCGCTCAGGTTGGTTTTGACTGGGACAATATATCGGGTGTGATGGAAAAACTTGATGAAGAAATCAACGAAATACAACATGAAATCGACAATGGATTAAATCATCACAGGATGGAGGATGAAATAGGGGATCTGTTGTTTGTCACGACGATTCTTGCGCGTCATGCCAATGTTGATCCGGAAACGGCTATACGGCACGCTAACAGGAAGTTTGAGCGTCGTTTCTCTCGTGTTGAAGCCTTATTAGCAGAAGAAAATATCAACATTGTTGATGCCAGCCTGGAAAAAATGGATGCTTTATGGGATGTAGCCAAGCTGGAGGAAAAAAATACAGAGCCAGGTAGGGGTGACGGGGGTGGTAGTGAGTAGAGTGCTTAGTATTGTCTATAACCGTCATTCCGGCGTATGCCGGAATCCAGCGAAACTATAAATATTTCACGGCAAGTTGGATTTCTGCACTGAGCATGACGGTGACAGCTTTGTCATCTTTACCTTTCTAACTCATGGATTCCGGCATGCGCCGGAATGACGAGGTTGGTATAGTGTTAGGTATTTAGTGCTGAGAGCTTGGAGCTGAGTAATAGATCAGGCCGCTGATAATTTGGGCAAAAACAACTCGACAGCATCGGCATATTGAACAGGGAGTTCATCGAGTATTTCATCATACATTTCGTTGGAAAAGCCGGTTAGATTGCAAGCCGTTTTGTCTATTTCTAATTTATCAAAATCCCTGGCATAGACGCCAAGTTGGTAATTTTTGGCGACAATATTTGCGATATGAATAATCGCGGTTTCCAGTTTATGTTCTTCTGCAGCATCGGGTTGATGATGATATTTCACCGGGATTACCAGGCTCGCAGGTAGATCCCAGTCTTTTAAAAGTTCGCCGCCCAAATAAGCATGATCAAAGCCAAACACATTAATTTCTTCATCATGTGTTTCCTTGTCCTTTAAAATTGCATTGACCAGGACATTTTTTTCCAACTCGGGATACTTTTGAAACAAGACAAGATGGCCGATGTCATGTAGTAACCCGGAAACGAACATTTGTTCGCCATGTGAAAACTTACATTTTTTTGCTATTAAACGTGAAACAATGGCTGTTTGCAGGCTATGTCTCCAGAAGCTCTCCATACTTGCAACATCGATTGGAATGTTATCAAACGTTTCAATTGTAGCGGTTGCTAGCACCAATGCTCGAAGCTCATCACCGCCAATGATTGTGACCGCACGTGAGATTGTCTCGATTTTTGACGGGAACGCATAAAATGCACTATTTGTAATTTTTAGCAGACGGGCAGATAGACTGACATCATTGGAAATAACTTTGCCTATATCTGCAGCGGAACAATGCTCATCATCGACCATCTGGTTGACTTTGATACAGACAGAGGGAAGTGAAACCAGTTGTTTGATTTCTTTGATTAACTTCTCTGGGTCAATGTGCGATGTGTCCTTTTCTGCATTATCCATAGTATCTACTTCTTCAGTATTTTATAGCTCATTAACATATGTGAATGTGAGTTTTCACTCATCATCGGGGATGTATATCGCGGTTGAATCAATTACGTCATCCTGTTCATTATCAAAACGAAACAGGCTTCGACCCACCTGTATGATGTCACCTTGCCTGAGCTTTTGTCGTTTTTTAGGTTCCATTTTATTTATACGGCTGCCATTTGTACTTCCCAGGTCATCAAAAAAGACATCCAGCAATTCCGGCATAAGGGCATTTTTATTGGTTGTAATAATGGCGTGTCGACTGCTGACAACCGGGTCATCGACCAGTACGTCATTATCAGAGCTCCGGCCAAGAGTGATTTGTTTTTTGTCCAATCGATATTCATTGATAGCCACATCGTCTAACATTAATACCAGTTTTGCCATAACAGCTTCACACCACTAAATCGTCAAATTTGAAAAACAAAATTGAACGTGCAATTCGCTCAATAACCAGACCAATTATTCACTATTCGACTAGATTAAGAAAGTTGAAAATCGGTCTAAAAGATGCACCACTATCTCATTGATAATATTAGGATAATATGTTTAGTTGGTAAGATAATCAAGTTCATTACATTTTACCTACATGATTGCCCCTGGCGGCTTAAATATCAGACTTATATTTTAAGCCACTGGTTCGATAATGAATGTAAGGACTTTCTCAAAAACCATGTATATGAGAACAGGTCCTGACAAAACCCGGGTTGGGCAATATTTAATCAGAAGAACAAAGCAAAGCTGACAAGAATGTTTATCTGGACAATACTTTTATTCCAGCAGCATGGTAGTGCTAGCTAATTTGCAATAGAAACTATAATTGAATATTAATTAATAACGTTAAAACAACCTGAGTATACTCACGCTAAATGTAGATGTTTAAACTTTACAGCTGACGAACACTGATTGCTGATAATCAAGGACATAAAATGATTAACGATTTTAAAGGTAATGAAGCCTGGCGCATATTAAGAATTATGAGCGAGTTTATCGAAGGATTTGATAAGCTCACGGGGATACAAAATGCTGTTTCCATTTTCGGTTCTGCACGTTTTGATGAGAAAAATCCTCATTATCAAAAAGCGGTTGAAGTATCAAGGTTGTTGGCTAACAACGGCTTTTCAATTATTACTGGGGGTGGACCGGGTATTATGGAAGCCGGTAACAAGGGGGCTTACGACACGGACCAGGAATCGATTGGTCTTAATATAGAATTACCTCATGAGGAGTCAAAAAATAAATACCAGACGGTCTCCATGGAGTATCGTTACTTTTTTGCTCGCAAAGTCATGTTCGTAAAACATTCCATGGGTTATGT
>JAUWSG010000048.1 GCA_030610155.1 Gammaproteobacteria bacterium | reverse complement strand
CGATTGATGGTGTCCAGGAAGATGTTATAAACATTATTCTGAACCTTAAGGATCTTGCGATCAGAATGGATACGCGGGATGAAATGACACTCTCTATTAACAAGAAAGGACCAGGGCAGCTTACTGCTGCTGATATTACCCTGGACCATGATATTGAGATTATGAACCCGGACCATGTCATCGCAAATCTGACTGAAGCCGGTGATATAAACATGATATTGAAAGTTACCCGTGGTCGTGGTTATCAACCTTCAACGGTCAGGCTGGCGGCAGAAGATGCTGAACGGGCTGTTGGTCGTCTACAGCTGGACGCGTCATTCAGTCCTATACGTCGTGTATCTTATGTTGTGGAAGCAGCACGAGTGGAGCAACGTACTGACCTGGACAAGCTGGTCATTGAACTTGAAACCAATGGTACGATTGATCCGGAGCAGGCCATAAGGAGCGCTGCGACGATTCTTCAGGATCAGTTAGCAACATTTGTTGATTTGCAAAGCAGGGAAGAAGAGCCTGTTGAGGAAGAGGAAGAAATTGATCCGATTTTGCTGCGTCCTGTTGATGATCTTGAGTTAACAGTACGGTCTGCAAATTGCCTTAAAGCAGAACAAATTTACTACATTGGTGATTTAATACAGAAAACCGAGGTAGAGCTGCTGAAGACACCTAATCTGGGTAAGAAGTCACTGACAGAGATTAAAGATGTCCTTGGCACCAGAGGGCTGGCTTTAGGAATGCGACTTGAAAACTGGCCACCACCCAGTTTGAAAGATCAAGATCGTGTTTCTGGCTCTATGTAAGTGAAAAGACACGACTATTAATAGAATTACAGGTATTTGCGAGCTTCATAGCTTCTGATTATCTTAAGTTAGTTAAGACTTTTAGTTAAGGGAAAGTAAAATGCGTCACAAGAATTCAGGTCGACAACTCAATCGTAATGCGAGTCATCGAAAGGCTATGTTTAAAAATATGGCTGCATCGCTTTTTCAACATGAGATTATTAAAACGACCCTGCCAAAAGCAAAAGAATTGCGCCGTGTCGCAGAGCCAATGATTACTCTTGCCAAGGAAGACAGTGTTGCTCACCGCAGACTGGTCTTTTCCCGATTACGCGATAAAGATGCGGTAACAAAACTGTTTACAGACCTGGGGCCCCGCATGAAAGAACGTCCTGGTGGTTATTTGCGAATTCTCAAGTGCGGTTACCGTGCCGGTGATAAAGCACCCATGGCGTATATTGAACTGGTTGATCGGGCTGAAGTGAGTCAGCAAAGTGGTGATTCGACTGATTAACAGGATACGCTGACCTATATGCAGGTACAGTTATTAACATAAAAGGCCGGGGTAACCCGGCCTTTTATGTTATTGCTTGACGGATATTGTAAATTCCTGTCTGCCAACGCGAAATATTATTTTCGCGCCGTGGTCGGAGGATCACACAACGAATGATGATTTCTCAACTCTATTATCGTGAGGAATGATCGCCTAACTTATTGGTATGTAAGGATAAAAAATATCTATTATCACTCAATTCGTGTTTGGGTGATAGTATACCGAGAGTATGTAGAGCGTCTGATACTTTAATGAACTATTGTTATCAGCGACATAAGGCAAATTAACCAACAAAACGAGGTCTTACAATGACTTTTGAAAGTTTCTCAGAAGCCCACACCATGGTCCTGGGCTTAATCTTCATTATTGCCCTTATTATGGGGGCCGTGGTTAATAAAACCAATTTTTGTACCATGGGGGCGGTCTCAGACCTTGTGAACATAGGTGATACAGGGCGTATGCGGGCCTGGATTTTTGCGATGGCGATCGCCATTATTGGCATCATCCTGCTGGAATCGTTTGATATATTGAATGTGGATGCAAGTCGTCCTCCCTACCGCCGATCAAGTTTCTCCTGGATAGAGTTTATGCTCGGGGGCTTCATGTTTGGTGTCGGAATGACCCTGGGAAGTGGCTGTGGGAACAAGACACTGGTGCGTATCGGTGGCGGTAATATTAAATCGATAATGGTATTGCTGCTGATTTCTACCTGCGCATACTTCATGTTAAACCCGTTTCCTGGATCAGATAAAACACTTTATTCAGAGTTGTTTTATGGCTGGACTAACCCATTGACTGTTTCTTTATCGACGAACCAGGATATCGGCGCCATACTTGGCGGCTTTGCCGATATTGATCCGGTCACCATCCGGTTGGTGCTGGGTGGTTTGATCGCAGTAGGGCTGCTCATATTTGCACTCAAATCGACTGATTTCAGAGGTAGCTTTGACAATGTCCTGGGTGGCACGGTAGTGGGCGTGGCTGTTCTGGCGGCCTGGTTTGTTACTGCATCTCTGGTGACAATAAATGTTGACGATGAATTGAATAGCTGGACTGAGTATGCCAGTGATGATGTCTGGAGTATGTTTGAGGACTCAGACAGGCCGCGTGATGTTGGGGTGCAATCATTTACCTTTGTGAACCCAATGGGTCAGTTAATGCGTTATGCAGTGAATGATTTTGATAAAAACTATCTTACGTTTGGTGTTGTCGCGGTCCTGGGCGTCATTTTTGGCTCATTTTTATGGTCGATCATTCGTCGCAAGTTTCGGATTGAATGGTTTGCCTCAGGCAGTGATTTTCTCAATCATTTTATCGGCGGTATTCTGATGGGAATAGGCGGCATACTGGCGCTGGGTTGTACAATTGGCCAGGCTGTGACCGGTGTTTCGACGCTTGCTTTGGGGTCATTTATTGCATTTGGGTCTATTGTTTTTGGCAGTGCGCTGACCATGAAGATCCAGTATTACAAAATGGTCTATGAAGACGAGGCGACTTTTATGAAGGCGTTGCTGTCTTCCCTGGTGGATATGCGGCTTTTACCCAGCGGTTTACGAAAACTTGATGCCGTTTAGCCGATAAAGCAGGGAAAAGGGGAAAGATTACAGGGAACAGGATTGTGTCTGATTGCGGGTTTTTTCTTTTCCCTTTCCCCTTTTCCCTATCCACTGCTTTATTTGACTTGTCATTCCAGTCGAATCCGGTATCATCTCACTCTTTTCGCAGGTAGGTATTTTGCCGGGCCGTTAGCTCAGTTGGTAGAGCACCGGACTTTTAATCCGATGGTCGAGCGTTCAAATCGCTCACGGCCCACCAAAATTTTTACTATCCTGATTAAACACAGATTTTCTCTGGTTTATAAAGCTCTGGTCTATAAAGCATGGATTTAAAAAATACAGGCAAGTGATGCGTAATGAGCCGGTTTGTGGCTGCAGATTTGTAATACGATTTTTTAATTTCGGTTCAATTTCCCCTCCTTTTATCACATTATCAATGGCACACTACATGTGCGATCAGAAATATGTGAAACTCAATAACTGTTAAAAACAATGGCCAAAAAGGAAAAAAGCAAGCGACGTATCAGAAAAGATATGCTTGAGTATCTTGAAGATACTTATGATTTGGTACAGCTGGATTTTGCGAGGCGCATTAAACCCAAAAAGGAACTGGCTAGAATTTATGCGCTGGTTGCGGCCATTATTGTCTATGCGATTGGTTTTACCGCCAGTTATTATGGGTGGAAAATTAATAATGTGTCCTATGAGTTATTTGTCAAAATTACCTGGGTTCTGATGTTGCCGGCGAGTGTGTTCGGTATTGTTGTCTGGTTGTTAACATTGAACCGGCTTGAAAACACGGTGAGGCATGAGTTTTTTATTTTAATCAGACAAATTGAAGCAGATAAAGGCATGCTCTGGCGTTTTAAACCTTTAATGAGTACGTTTGATCCGAATAATCTGGAGGCCAAAAAAGTGATGGCGCAATCGGAGGCCGGACAATCTACAGAAATTGACCCGGAAGATTATACCAATACAGTGAACGCCCTGTTTTCAGAATTAAAAGCTGAGAACGGGGTGAACATACCTGCTGAGACAGCAGCAGAAGTCACAGACAATATGAATAGTCAGCGCTGAGCGTTATCTCGTGGCCACGCAGGATCGTGGAAACCAGATAACCTGGTGCTTTGATTCAGGGATGATAATTCACCGCAAAGGCGCAAAGTACGCAAAGAATGAATAATTAAAAAACTTTGCGCTCTTTGCGCCTTTGCGGTGAAATACAAGCTTTTCCGGGTCTGCCGGAGTTGGTTAACTTTTATAGTGCTGATCAATAATACCAATGAATGCTCTACTGATAGAAAATTTACAAAAGACCTATAAGAATGGACATGTTGCCCTGAAAGGTATCAGTCTGACTGTGAAGAAGGGTGACTTTTTTGCATTGCTGGGTCCCAATGGTGCGGGTAAGTCAACAACGATAGGCATCATATGTTCACTGGTCAATAAAACGAGTGGCAAAGTGTTTGTGTTTGATACGGATATTGATGTTGATTTTCAGACGGCCAAATCGCGAATCGGACTGGTACCCCAGGAATTTAACTTCAGCGTATTTGAACCTGTCGAAGAAATTTTGATAAACCAGGCGGGGTTTTATGGTATTAACAGAACCGAGGCGAGGAAGCGTGCTGAATATTATTTAAAAAAGCTGGAATTGTGGGACAAGCGTAGAACCATTCCCAAAGAGTTATCTGGCGGTATGAAACGCCGCTTAATGATCGCCAGAGCACTGGTGCATGAGCCGGAACTTTTGATACTGGACGAACCAACGGCGGGTGTTGATATTGAGCTGCGTCGAACGATGTGGCAGTTTTTGCGGGATATTAACCAGCAAGGCGTCACGATAATCCTGACAACACATTATCTGGAAGAAGCAGAAATGTTGTGTAAAAAAATCGCGATCATCGATGAAGGTAATATTATTGAAGACACGACAATGAAAAATCTGTTGAATAAGTTGAACAAGGAAACGTTTGTATTGACTGTTGAGGGGAGCCTGGAGCATTTACCCGCTACTGGAGATTATACATTGCGATGTGTTGACGAAAGCACACTGGAAGCCGAGATTATCAAGGGACAAAGTTTAAATGCGTTATTTGATATTCTATCCAGTCAGAATATCAAGGTTTTGAGTATGCGAAATAAAACCAATCGTCTGGAAGAGCTGTATGTGAATTTAATTACAAATAGTAGTAACAAGAGCTCAGTACTAACATAAAGGATTTTTGTCATTAATAATATGGCCATCAAAAATGTTGTCGCTTTAAAGACTATCGTCATTAAAGAGGTCCTCAGGTTCTCGCGTATCTGGGTACAAACAATATTGCCACCGGCAATAACGATGACGCTGTATTTTGTTATTTTTGGAAAATTAATTGGTTCGCAGATATCGAAGATGGATGGGTTCGAATATATCGAATACATTGTCCCTGGTTTGATATTGATGTCTGTGATTACAAATTCCTATGCGAATGTGGTTTCATCATTTTTTAGTGCCAAATTTCAGGGGCATATTGAAGAAATGCTGGTGTCACCGACGCCTGGATATATAATTCTGCTTGGTTTTATAACCGGTGGGTTATGTCGAGGTCTGGCGGTAGGCAGCGTTGTCATGCTGGTCTCATTCTTTTTTGTGGACTTCAGGGTGCATAGTGTTTTGGTAACAATTTTTGTTTTACTATTAACGTCGATTCTTTTTTCGCTTGCCGGTTTTATTAACGCAATATATGCAAAAAGTTTTGATGATATCTCAATAGTTCCTTCATTTGTGCTCACGCCACTTATCTATCTGGGCGGTGTGTTTTATTCTGTCAATATGTTATCTGAATTTTGGCAGGCGGTATCATTGGCTAATCCAATTTTATATATGGTAAATGCTTTTCGCTTTGGTCTGCTAGGTGTGTCAGATATTGATTTAACCCTGGCATTATCGATGGTGTTTGCGTTTACTGTCGCTTTATTTGGCTTCTGTCTTTATTTACTAAATAAAGGCGTGGGAATCAGAGCTTGAGATTTTGTTTCACCGCAAAGGCGCAAAGTACGCAAAGAAGATCTATGTATGAGAAAACCGTACAAGAAAAAATAAAACACTTTAAATATCAGGCGTGAGCAGGCGCGTCAATACTTATTTAATATTATGAATTGATCTGTCTTTTATATTAAAAACTTTGCGCCCTTTGCGCCCTTTGCGCCTTTGCGGTGAAATATTTTTCTATTTTACAGCGAAGAATCCCAGCCTGATTTTCTTGAACTACGGAATTTGGGGAATACAAGGCCGAAAATAATACCAATAAATAATATACCCGCACCTACTAATAGCCACTCTTTTGCGGAACGGTCTGTGAGCACCTGGTTTTCCTGGCGTAGCATATTCACTTCCTTTTCAATGCTCATTGATTCTGTTTTCAGCTTTTTGTTTTCTTCTGCAATTTTTAGTGGTTGTCTTGAGACTTCTTTTACCTTGGATAATTCCTTTTTCAACTTTTCATTTTCTACGCTTAGATTTTTCCATTCTTTTTCCAGTTCACCCGATTGTTTTCCCAGTTTATTCGAGCTGGATTTCAATTGATTATTTTCTTTTTCCAGGGCGGCAACTCTGCTTTTGGCTGCAGCCAGCCGGTCCCGGTGTATCGGTTTGTCGCTAAGGTACTGTGTGAGTACCCAGCCTTCAGCGCCACTTTTTGTTCGGGCGAGGGCGTATCCGGCTGTGTCGTTGACTTGCAGGATTTCCAATGCCGTGCCGCTTGGTAATGTGCGTAGTATCTGAAACTCTGAACCCATGCCGGTACGCATGGTGATCAATATTTCATCAATGACATATTTGGTTTCAGCCGCTTGCACAGGTATGGCCAGAGTGAGAAAGAGCGTAAATGAAATGATTATTCTTTGCACAATATTACCTTGTTTGGATAGAAAGCCAGATATCTGAAGTTTAGTGGATGTTTAATCAATATAAAAAATTATTTATCTGAGGGTCTTTTTTTTCACATTTTGCCGCTATCCGGTTAAAAATGGGTCAAGCCTATTTAAGCAAAACAAGCGTGCTTTTTCCATAGTCGATCTTTATATTGAACTCAAGTAGTTTACCCTATTTACGTATTATACTGTTGATTTTAGAAGAAATATGAAGAAATATATATTTCGGTATATAATCGTTGTTTATCGATGGCATTGACCTTGAGTTGATAGCCTGATATACATTCGGGTTTAGATTTACAGCTAGAATGGAGTAAGTTCCCGACAGCGCGGTGCAGGGAATTAATAAAAAAGATTTTACGAATAAAGGGGGTTAGGGGATTGAATATCAGTATGAAAATTAGTTTGATGGCACTTTTAGTCGGTTTGGCTATCAGTTTAGGCAGTACCGCTGCAATTGCAGCAGGCGGTAATGCAAAAGCAGGAAAAGACAAATCTGCACTCTGCCAGGGTTGTCATGGGGAAAAGGGCGTGAGCGCAGACCCATCATTTCCGCATTTAGCCGGACAATTTGCAGGTTATATTGAAAAGCAGGTGACAGAATTTCAACAGGCGAAGCGAAATAACGAGACAATGGGGCCAATGGCTGCCACTGTCACGTCGAAGCAGGACCTGAAAGATATTGCGGCCTATTTTTCGTCCCAGAAAGCAATGAAAGGCAAAGGCTCTAAAGGTAAAAATGCCGCGGCGGGTAAAAAGCTGTTTTTGAAAGGTAATCCTAAAACAGGCGTTTATGGCTGTAAGAACTGCCATGGCGAGAAGGGCAAAGGCAAGTCATCCAATAACCCGTTATTCCCGGTCATTGGCGGACAGCATAAAGCCTATCTTGTTAAGCAACTGACTGATCTGAAGTCTGGCGAGCGTACCAATGATCCGGCTGGCATGATGGGTAATATTGCTAAATTATTAAGTAAGAAAGAAATCGACGCCGTCGCTGAATATATTTCGGGTCTTTAAGCCAATATTTTTAGCCAATAGTTAAGGTCTAAACAAAAAAAAGCGGGGTATTCACCCCGCTTTTTTTATGTTCGCCTTCCTGTTCCCTGTGATCTTTCCCTTTCGCCTGCTTTATTCTATTGCTGAAATGTGACCAGATGTTCGAGCACGGGTTTGATACCGATAAGTTCACCGATTTCATAATTTTGATGGCTGGGGACGAGTGAATAAATTTTGTTGCCTGAGCTTAACTTCAATGTATAGAGAATTTCTGCGCCTTTGAATGCTTTTTGAATGACTTCTGCTTTTAAATCAGATTCCTGGTCCGGGACAATATCATCAGGCCTAACCAGCAAGTCAACGTTGGTATCTTTTGAGAATTTATAAGCTCTGTCACCTTTTATGGTGCCAATTTCCGTTTCCACTGTATCGGGTGAGGTGAATGTGCCTTTGAGAAATACACCCTGGCCAATAAAGTCTGCTACAAATCGATTAACAGGGTCGTGATAAAGATTAAAAGGGGTGTCCCATTGTTCAATTTTCCCTTTATTCATCACTCCAATCTGATCACAAATAGCAAATGCTTCATTCTGGTCGTGGGTGACAAGAATACCTGATACACCCCGTTCTTTGAGGATGTCTCTGACATCAAGACTGAGCCGTTCACGTAAATCGATATCCAGATTTGAGAAAGGTTCGTCTAACAGGATCAGGTCAGGTTTTGTTATCAATGCGCGTGCCAGGGCAACACGCTGTTGTTGTCCACCTGAGAGTTCGTGGGGATATCGATCACCCATGTTGGACAAGCCGACAATTTCCAGCATTTCATCAGCCATTTTCCCCTGGATTTTTTTCGATACATTACGAACACCAAAAGCAACATTTGATGTGACATCCATATGCGGGAACAGGGCGTAATCCTGGAATACCATCGCCAGCTGGCGTTTTTCGGGTGGGCGCGTAAATCCCGGTCTGGAAACAACCTCATCTCGTAATTTGATTTGACCATGATAAATCGGCTCAAGTCCGGCGATTGCGCGCAAGGCTGTTGTTTTACCGCAACCACTCGGGCCTAGTAGACTGACAAGACTATTGTGTTTGACGTGCATGGAAAGACTCTGGACCACCGTCGATTTTTGGTAGCGGCACTCAATTTCTATGATCTCTAATAGAGTCGTCATGGGAGAGTCTTTTTTTATATTTCCCGGGTCATAAGAAATTCAAGCAATGCTTTTTGCGCATGCAAGCGATTTTCTGCTTCGTCCCAAACGGTACTTTGTGGGCCATCTATCACCGCTGCGCTGACTTCTTCACCGCGGTGAGCGGGTAAGCAGTGCATAAATAGTGCATCAGGTCGGGCTTTTGCCATAAGCTCAGGTGTCACCTGGTATCCGGCAAATGCTTTTAATCGTGCCGCTTGCTCTTCTTCCTGTCCCATACTGGCCCAGACATCAGTGACAATCAGGTCTGCGTTTGTTGCCGCAATGTCAGGACGGGATACAATTTCGCAATATTCTTTAGCGGACGCCAATATGTCCTTGTCAGGATAATGACCTTCAGGGCAGGCAATTTTCAATTCAAACTCGAACATTTTTGCCGCATTGATATACGAGTGGCACATATTGTTTCCATCACTGATCCAGGCGACTTTCTTGCCTTTTATATTGCCACGGAGTTCGATATACGTCTGCATATCAGCAAGCAGCTGGCAGGGATGAAATTTGTCAGTCAGCGCATTAATGACCGGTACATTTGAGTATTCTGCAAATCGCTCAATTTTTTCATGTTCATATGTGCGGATCATAATAATATCCACCATACGGGACAATACACGTGCTGAGTCTTCTATTGGTTCACCGCGACCTAATTGTGTATCTCGAGGTGAAAGGAAGATAGCGTGACCACCAAAGTGTGTCATGGCGGTTTCAAAAGATACGCGTGTTCGTGTAGATGATTTTTCAAAGATCATGCCGAGCGTTTTATTTTTCAGGGGCTCAAAAATTTCGCCCTTGCGATGCATGGCTTTGAGCTCAATCGCCCGTTTAATGAGCTCTTGAAGTTCGTCTTTGCTAAAATCAGTCAGTTTTAGAAAATGGCGCAGTGCCATAATTAATTCCTCAGTGCTAAATGCAGTAAGAGATTGCCATTTATTCCGAACGGTTTTAAGCCGGGGCAATATCCGATAAATAATTTTTAATTAAAGAAACGACCTGATCAATAATCATATCGGCTTCTGAATCACTGATTGTCAGAGGGGGCAATAAACGAATGACGCGTTCTGCAGTCACGTTAATCAACAATTTTTGTTCGAGTGCCTTTGCAACCAGTTCGAAGCAGGGGCAGTCCAGTTCTATCGCCAGCATTAATCCTTTGCCGCGTATTTCTTTTACATGTGGTTCATTGTCCAGTGCGGTATGGAAGGCACCTAACATCTTCTGGCCCAGTGCCAGCGCTTTGTCAGCCAGTTTGTTTTCTTCCATCACCTGAATGGTTGCGATTGCGGCACTTGTCGCTAATGGGTTGCCTCCATAGGTAGACCCATGATTGCCTGGTTGAAGTATGTCTGCGGCAACACCGCGCGCGAGGCATGCCCCAATCGGGACACCATTGGCCAATGCTTTGGCCAGTGGCATAACATCAGGCTTATAATCATCATGTTGAAAGGCAAACCACTTACCTGTTCGACACATGCCTGTCTGTACTTCATCGAGCATCATTAGCCATTCGTTTTGATCGCAGAGTTTACGAACAGCGGATAAATAGTCTTCATCAGGGATGTTGATACCACCTTCACCCTGAACAGGCTCAACTAAAATTGCAATAATATTCTTGTTGTTTTCTGCAAGAGTATTCAAGGCATCCAGGTCATTAAACGGGACGCGTATAAAACCTTTTACCAGCGGCTCAAACCCTGCCTGGACCTTGCGGTTTCCAGTTGCACTCAGTGTGGCTAATGTTCTTCCATGAAAGCTGTTCTCTGTCACAATAATGACCGGGTCATTTATTTTTTTCTTGTGACCATAGAGACGGGCAATTTTGATGGCCGTTTCGTTTGCTTCAGCACCGGAATTGCAAAAGAAGGCATTATCCATTCCTGACAGGCGTATGAGTTCATCCGCCAGTTTTTTTTGATTCGCAATGCCGTACCAGTTAGAGGTATGAACAAGCTGTTGTGCCTGATCACAAATGGCTTGCGAAACGACGGGATGGGCATGGCCCAGATTGCATACCGCAACGCCGCTAAAAGCATCCAGGTATTTTTGGCCCTCTGTGTCCCACAACCAGGCACCTTCTCCGCGTACAAAGGTGACAGGTAATCGGCCGTAGGTGGACATTAGCGTATCTTTGGACATAGTTCCTGTATTTTCAGTTTATGATTTTAATTTATTAGTTCAGTTTAAACAGGATGCCTGCTTGAACAGGACGCATAAAAACAAAAAGGCAGTCTCGTGCGAGACCGCCGTTTGCTTAAGAAACTAATATTATAGGGTAAATGTCTGACTGGCAAATATAAATGCGCAAAATTTAGCCATGCATACCTGGCGCATGCATGGCAACTGAATGTCAGATCAGATGGGCATGCCGTGGGAGGCTGCGCCCATGAACATTAATAGTGGAATAGATAATAATGTATTGGTACGTGAGGCCATTAATGCGACTGTTTTGGCTTTTGCAATCTGCTCAGGGGAAGCTTCGACCATGCCCAGTATTTTCTTCTGGTTTGGCCAGATTAATACCCATACATTGAAAAGCATGATGGTACCTAACCAGGCGCCAATACCAATATAGGTGTGATAAGCCGTGCTGCCTTCCATCAGGCCCAGAGAAAATGCTTTTCCGGTATCGGCGCCCAGAAGAGCGGTACCTGAAAAGAACGTCACGAGTGCTGCCCAGCGGAACCAGAGCAGGGCACGGGGTGCGACGTATTTGCCAATCGCAGCCGGGCCGGGTCCGTCCTTGTCGGCGAGTGCTGCGCCCATCGCGGGCACCTGTACAAAGTTGAAATAATAAAGCAACCCGATCCAGGTAATGCCGGATAAAAAATGTATCCAACGGTCAAAAGCAAGAAATGAAAATTCCATGAATGATATCCTCTGATGTATTCTATTGTGTTATGGAGGCCGGGTATTAAGCGCCAATGATAGCTTTGGCAACAAACGCCAGTATAACGGACAATACGAAACCTGAAACAATGGTGCCGGTAATGGAGGTAAGTGGGTTCATTTTATATACCTTTATAGATGATTTTATAGATGATTTTTATATAACCAAGTTAACTACTCGGATATTATGGACATTTCGGACATTATAAGCATATGCTGAAGTATTGCAATATATACCCTGATTGTGACAATGCGAATCTTTTTTTAGGCTAGAAAATCAATGGATCCTGTTGAGTTAAGTCTATTTGCCAGTCGTCTGGAAGCGATCTGCGACGAAATGGGCGCGACGCTAAGGCGTACGGCTTTTTCGCCCAATATTAAAGATCGCCTGGATTATTCCTGCGCGATTTTTGATGATCAGGGTGAGCTGTGTGCTCAGGCTGCCCATATTCCCGTTCATTTGGGTAGTATGGCCTATGCGATGCGAGACATTGTAAACAAGGTCGACTGGCGGGAGGGGGATATGCTGGTGGTCAATGATCCTTTCCTCGGTGGCACGCATTTACCGGATGTGACGTTGATTTCACCTGTTTTTCTTGACGGGTTATTGGTCAGTTTTATTGCCAATCGGGCCCATCATGCTGATATTGGTGCGCAATCGCCAGGCTCCATGCCCATTTCCTCCTCGCTCGAGGAAGAAGGCCTGGTGATCCCGCCTACCTTATTTATCCGGGGTGGACAATTAGACGCTGAGATTTTTTCTCAAATCACCGGGGTAAAACAAAATGTTGTCGAAGGTGAAGGTGATTTTACTGCCCAGATCAGCGCAAATCGCATTGGTGTGGGGCGGCTTGTTGAGTTAATCAAATCTGTTTCAATCAACAAATATGCTCACGCGCTGCTTGAATTAAATGACTATGCTCATCGTTTGGCCGCCGCGGCACTGTATGCTATTCCTGATGGTGATTATACCTTTGATGATCTGCTGGATGATGACGGGATGGGGAACAAGGACATCAAAATAGTTGTCGCAATCAATGTTGACCAGGAAAACATCCGTGTCGACTTTAGTGGTACTGCAGCGCAAGTGACGGGTAATCTCAATTGCCCGTTATCGGTTGCAGCCGCGGCGGTTTATTATGTTTTTCGTTGTATGATGCCATCAAACACACCGGCTTGCGCCGGGAGTTTTCGTTCAATTTCCTTATACGCCCCTGAAGGCTGTTTGCTCAATGCACAACGCCCTGCTGCCGTGGCCGCAGGTAATGTAGAGACCAGCATGAGAATTGTGGATGTTATCATCGGCGCGTTAGCGCAGGCGGTGCCGGCGTTGATGCCTGCTGCCAGTCAGGGCACGATGAATAATCTGGCAATGGGCGCACATGACACACGCAATCCGCAAGGCAAGGCCTGGGATTATTATGAAACGATTGGTGGTGGTATGGGGGCGAGTCAGTACGCCGATGGTTTATCGGCTGTTCAGACGCATATGACAAACACATTGAATACACCCGTTGAGGTGCTGGAAATGGCTTATCCTGTGCGCGTGTCCCGCTATGAAATAAACCGGGGCTCAGGAGGTAAAGGGCACCACACTGGCGGAGATGGCATTATCAGGGAATTTACCTTCCTGGATTCGACCCATGTGTCACTGATTACAGAAAGAAGGCAGCATGCACCATGGGGCATCAATGGCGGGAATGCGGGTTTGCCAGGTGAAAATTTGTTAAACGGCAAAACATTGCCCGCTAAATTATCCATGGAATTTAAAGCGGGTGATTGCTTGACGATTAAAACACCCGGTGGTGGTGGTTGGGGAAAAGCGTAAATAGATTTTAACCTCGTTATTCCGGCGCATGCCGGAATCCAGAGATGGTGACGGGCGATAGGGTACGACAGTCATGCGTAGTGGAAAGCAAGGTGGTTATAGAGGGTGCAGTGGTCGTCTGGATTCCGGTATGCACCGGAATGACGGTTCTTAGCTAGCACTTAGCACTATCACTCAGCACTACCAGGCTCGTCATTCCGGCGCATGCCGGAATCCAGGGATGGTGACAGGGGCGATAGGGTACGACAGTCATGCGTAGTGGAAAGCAAGGTGGTTATAGAGGGAGCAGTGGTAGTCTGGATTCCGGCATGCGCCGGAATGACGGGTGGAATGGTGGAGTTGCGGTGAGTTACCCACATATTTACTGAATAGCCATAAATTAACAAAAACCATCTCCGTATCCCCCGAGGTAAATCTGATGTTTTATTTTTTAAACTATAAAGCGATGAAACTATGTGTGGCATAAGTGGCATATTAAGATTTGATGGCCAGCGACCGGATGAAATGCTGGTGCGGGGCATGATGGACAAGCTGGTTAATCGGGGTCCTGATTTTGGCGATGTTTACCAGGATGGTCCTGTTATCTTTGGCCATCGTCGACTGGCGATTATAGATTTGTCCGAGCGTGCTAACCAGCCCATGATTGATGAGGAGCTGGGACTGGTTATCGTTTTCAACGGGACGATTTACAATTATAAGGAATTGCGTGCGGAGTTAAAAACCAGGGGTTATCATTTTAAATCGGATGGCGACACAGAAGTTATTCTCAAGGCCTATCATGCATGGGGTGATGAGTGTGTAGTGCATCTAAGTGGTATGTTTGCATTTTCAATATGGGATATGCGTAAAAGAGAACTTTTCCTGGCGCGTGATCGTCTGGGAATCAAGCCACTTTATTATAGTTGCACGGACAACCGTTTCTTATTTGCATCTACTCCACAGGCCTTACTCACCACAGGTGATATTGATACGTCGATAGATAAAGCCGCCTTGCATCATCAGTTCACCTTGCATGCAGTGGTACCTGCACCACGCACGATTCTTAATGGGGTTAGAAAACTGGAGCCAGGTACTTTTTTAAAGGTCGATCTTAATGGAAAGACGCTTCAGAAACGCTATTGGGAACTGGAGGCCAGACGACCCGGGGAGGCTCTAAGCGAAGAGGAATGGGTTGAGTCAATTCATGTCGCATTAAGGCAGGCAGTAGAAAAACGCAAGGCTATCGCTGATGTGCCGGTCGGCATCCTGTTGTCGGGTGGTCTGGATTCAAGTTTGCTGGTTGGACTGTTAAGTGAAGCGCAGTCTGACAAAATTTTAACGTTCTCAATCGGCTTTGAAGACATGCCGGAAGAATCCGGGCATGAATTTGAATATTCCGATAAAGTGGTCGAACGATTTGCGACTGAGCATCATAAAATTCATATTCCAAATAGCGATGTATTAAGCCGTTTGCCGGAAGCGATCGACCATATGTCTGAGCCCATGGTGGGCCAGGATGCGGTCGCATTTTATTTATTATCCGAGCGTGTCTCCCGGGAAGTTAAAGTGGTTCAAAGCGGGCAGGGCGCTGATGAAGTGTTCGGGGGGTATTTCTGGTATCCACTCATGCAGCAGGCATGTGGGACGGACTTGCAACGATTCAGAATGCATTATTTCGACCGGACTCACGGTGAATTTCTGGAAACGGTTTCAGAACAATACAGAGATGCTGACTACACATCTGAATTGATAGAAAATTTATTGGCTCAATCAGGTGGCGAAGAATTTATGGATAGGGTGCTACACCTTGATGTGACAACACTGATTGTAGATGATCCCGTTAAGCGCGTGGATAATATGACAATGGCCTGGGGGCTGGAGGCGCGGGTTCCTTTCCTTGACCAGGATGTTGTGGAGAGAGCGGCGCAGATGCCGCCCGGGATTAAATTCAAACAAGATGGGAAATACCCTCTCAAAGCAATAGCACGCGGTCTGGTTCCGGATGAAGTGATTGATCGGCCCAAAGGCTATTTCCCCATGCCTGCATTAAAATATGTGCGTGGTGCATTTCTTGATTTTATGAGAGAAATCCTTGAATCACCCTCATGTAAATCACGTGGACTTTATAATCGGCTTTATGTTGATAAACTGTTAAGCGCCCCGGAAGCTTATATGACGCCACTGCATGGCAATAAATTGTGGCATCTGGCCTTACTGGAATACTGGTTACAGCGAAATGTCGATCAGGCCTGAATCTAGCTGTTTAAAGCTTGTATATCACCGCAAAGGCGCGAAGAACGCAAAGTTTTTATATCATTCTTTGCGTTCTTTGCGTTCTTTGCGTTCTTTGCGTTCTTTG
>JAUWSG010000027.1 GCA_030610155.1 Gammaproteobacteria bacterium | reverse complement strand
GGTGGTTTTGGTGGCGGTGGTTTTGGCGGTGGCGGCGGAGGTTTCTCCGGCGGCGGTGCCAGTGGGAGTTGGTAGATGAATTTGACACAGCTCGATAAAGATAAAATTTCACAAGCGGTGCTTGACGCCGAAAAGAATACTACGGGCGAAATCGTACCGATGATTGTCGCGCAGAGTGATGAATATCCGGGTGCCCGCTGGCGTCTGGCTGTTGTTACAGCTTTACTGTTTGGTTTTCTTGCTTATTTCTTTCTTGGCAGTTTTGATCCGATCTGGATCCTTTGGGCGCAAATTCCAGGGCTTTACCTGGGTTATTGGCTGGGAACGTTTGGCGTTATCCTTCGGCCTTTTTTGGCGAGTTCTAAAATTGATGAAGAAGTTCACCAACGTGCATTGCAGGCATTTTTTTCACGCAATCTGCACGCAACAAAAGATCACACGGGAATTCTCGTCATGGTTTCCTTGCTTGAGCATCGCGTAGAAATTCTCGCAGATTCGGGAATTAACGTAAAAGTTTCCAAAGATACCTGGGACGTAATAATGACCGACATGATTGCGAGAATTAAATCGGACAATCTCACCGAGGGATTTTGCACAGCTGTACGTGAATGCGGTGAAGTTCTAGCGAAAGATTTCCCTGGGACTCACGACAATCCCGATGAGCTCAGTAATAAGTTAATAATTGTAGATTAATCTAGAGAGCTGGGTTAGAAGACTAAAGTATTTACGAAGCTGTGTTAAAGATAGATTTAGAGCATATTTATTGTCCCTAAACGTAGTAGCTTAGACTCGTACGACAGATCGGCATACTAAATCAGATTTACTCTAACCGATAGCTAATCAGCCACGTCGTCATTCCCGCGCAGGCGCACTACTGTCCGGAATAAATTATTTCTGTCATTCCCGAATGCTCTTGTCGGGAATCTAGTGATCTTAGCTGCTGTACAGTCGCTGGATCCCCGATAAAAACATTCGGGGATGACGATTTTTTATGCCTGGTTTCATTTAGAGTCACATTTCTGCAAAAATGATTTTTCGCCTTAAAAAAACAGGGTGATACCATTTATTCAATAATCAAATATGGGTGTCTAATAAATAGGGGTTACACAACTTAAAACTTTGTCGTGCGGAAGACCAATCTAGTTTTAATAAAAATTATAGCTGGTTTTTGTTTTTCAGTGTGTATGAAGGAAGTTCTCCAAAATATTTTTTATAGGCCTTTGAAAATTCACCGAAATGCCAGAAACCCCATTTCAGCGCTATTGATGACACAGTCAGCGACAAATCATTATCTCCGCATAACTCTTTACGCACATGGTGTAATCGTAATTGTGTAAGATAAGTTATTGGCGACATGCTCATGATTTTTTGAAATGCAACTTGTAGTGTACGTTCGCTTACTTTACTTGCTATGCATAAATCGGCCATGTAAATACGGCCACTTTGATTGCCCATCACATAGTCCTGTACATTCCGAATAATATTACTGTAGTTTTGTTTGGTCTGTTCATGACGTGAAGGTTTGGCATATTCGGCGGTGTTTAATGTTTGTATCAGCGCTTCCAGTAAGTCTGTATGAGCCATGGCCTGTAACTGAGGATTGTCGTTGAACATGGCCGGTTCCTCGACTGCAGCGTCAATTAAATTTTTGCCGAGCTTAAAAAAATAACGTAGCTCAGGTGAATTTGGCTGCAAAATTTGTACACCCTCTGGCATGTATGACACAGAGTCACGATTCAGAAGTTTAAAATATCTTGAGAGTTCCTCGGGACCAAATATGCAAGCTATACTTTCATAGCCAGCTTCGACAACTAATTCAGCAGCAGCACCAGATTGGGAGGCAACGAGTGATTGTGGTGATAGCGTTAATCCATTGAGTGTGCCTTTCGAAGCGGGTCCAAAAGTTGTGAATACGGTGACACCGGGGGGGATTTTGGTGTATGTGCACACACGATGCCGGGTAGAGTGATAGACGATGGTACTTTTTTCCAGTTTAATTACGACACGTTTTGCATCAAGTGGTTTTGATTCTAACTTAACGATATCCTGATCCAGAATTTCAAACCCTTTTCCAGCTGTTGCGGGGTCAGTTAGATCGAAAACAGAAACGATCTGTTCTTGCTTTGCCATACCTGAGTCACTGTAATTAGTTATATGCTAATGTGATTTCTATGTTTTCTGCGGAATTCCGATATCCGGAATTCCTGCCCTTAGTCTATAATTCAGACTAAATTTGGGGTAATTAATCTATCATTATTTTTTCAGTATAGATACGTGTAAACCGTAAGATTGGTCTTGGCAACAACTATGTTCCATACAAGCAGCATAATAACGGCTAATATATTTATTAACTCAATATTTAAATCTAGTTTAATTTTTCGTTGAAACCTGTGTAACGATGATTGGAGACAATAGAATGGTGGGATCACAATTTCGAAAACACATTACGATTTGCCTGACTGGCATTTTTGTGTTGGCTACGTCCTTTTCAATACAGGCGACAGGGAAGAGACCCAATATTGTTATGATAGTAGCGGACGATATGGGTTTTGCAGACATCGGCTCGTTCGGAAGTGAGATAAAAACACCCAATATAGATAGCCTTGCCAATCAGGGCGTGCGTTTCACTAATTTTTATACCCATGCCAGTTGCTCACCAACACGTTCAATGCTGTTATCGGGCGTTGACACTCATATCAATGGGCTTGGCAATATGTCTGAGTGGACGGCGCCAAATCAACGAAATATTTCTGGCTACGAAGGTGTTTTGAATGATCGTGTCACTACACTCCCCAAGTTACTTAAAGACGCTGGATACCATACCTATATGGTAGGCAAATGGCATCTCGGCAAAGCACCCAATAAAATTCCTGCTGCACGTGGTTTTGAACGCGATTTCGCACTGCTGGATGGTGCCGGTAGTTATTGGGATATGACAAACATGACAGCCACCTCGCCAAAATCTGTCTTTACCGAGGATGGGCGGTACTTAACAAAATTACCCAAAAACTATTACGCCACCAAAACTTACACCGATAAGATGATTAGTTTCATCGACTCAAACCAGCGCGACGACAAACCTTTTTTTGCCTACATTGCACACCAGGCTCCACATGATCCTTATCACTTGCCGCGAAACTGGCGTAATCGACATGTGAAGGAATATGACAAAGGTTGGGATGCAGTGCGAACTACCCGGCTAAAGCGTCAAATTGAAATGGGCATCATGCCAAAAGATACCCAACTTTCTGAACGCATGTGGTTTCTTCCTGATCCCGTCGTTTTAGCAGGGGCACCACGTGCTTTATTAGGGCGGAAAATGGAGTTGTATGCCGGTCTGGTTGAAAATATGGACTTTCATATTGGGCGCCTGATTAAACATCTCAAGAAAATTGGCGAGTATGAGAATACAATATTTTTAGTTTTTGGCGACAATGGTGCGGAAGGGACTGACTTGTTCGCATCAATTGCAGGTACACCCGGTACCAAAAATTTTCTTTACGCTGCGATGAACTGGTCACAGACTCATCCAAATGCCTGGGGGGACCCGGGATCATTTATTGGATATGGTCCTATGTGGGCACAGGCTTCAATGACACCTTTTAGTCAATACAAAGGCTGGATGGCTGAAGGCGGAATTCGAAATGCACTCATCGTAAGTGGTCCCGTCGTAAAGCGTCCCAAAAAAGAGATTAACCACGGTTTTATGCACGTCGCCGATATTATGCCAACATTGCTTAATGTCGCAGGTGCTCAATACCCGGATTCAAAAAATGGCAAACCACTACCACCATTAATTGGTAAGCCATGGAATGAGATGCTCGCGGGTAAAACCGATTCACCTCGTACGGAAGAAGACTACATGGCATGGGAAGTATTTGGAAATAGAGCAGTACGCCAGGGCACATGGAAGATACGCTGGCAGTGGAAACCATTCGGTAAAGAAAAATGGGAATTGTTTGATTTAAAATCTGACCCTGCAGAAAGGCAAGATCTTGCGGTAAAATACCCGGAAAAAGTTGAGAAAATGCTTCTATCCTGGAGCCAATATGTTGCTGAAAATAATGTAATCATACCCAACCGTGCGGTATTTGAAACGCTGGAAAGTCAATTACCAGATAGAGTACCTCATGATATCGGGTATCCACCGTTATTGTATAAACGTCAATTCATTCCGCCAAAAGACATGCTCGCGGAACCAAAATCGTAGATGCCAGGATATTATTGAAAGGGGAAGTATAAATGAATACCTCGACAGACTTGCAAAAATTTAGAGTTGTTCCGCATGCTGCAATACTGGTGCTGGGATTACTGCTCACATTATCAACCGCAATGGCCGAAGTGCCCCCCCGTTTTTACTTGAAAACGCTTGTCGGTACGAATGCGATTCCTGTTATTAAAATGGACATAACGGGCAATGCGAATCCACTTGATCCATCACACCATATTAGCGGTGATGTATCAATTGAAGCCGATATACTCATCGCGGGTTATGCCAAAATATTTAAAATCAATGATCGTGCCGCCATGCTGGCGTTTTTGGCGCCTATGGGTGATATAACCAGTGATACCATTATAGCTGGAAATATATCACGCCAAATCTCCTCAGGTTTTGGTGACCCCATCATCGAATTTAATATTAATCTTATTGGGCCAGAGGCGATTAAATCCATACCTGATATCATTCGTTATGAACCTGGTTTTTCTCTCGACCTGATATTCGACCTTGCATTGCCAGTAGGCGAATATGATAAATCCCAGAGCGTGAATCTGGGGTTAAACCGTTGGTACGGGCGCATTGGTGCACCTATCATCTGGCAATTCGGTGCGTGGGTGCCAGGTCGTCGCACAACGCTTGAATTTTTACCCTCAATTTGGTTGTTTGGCGACAATAATGATTTTGTTGGACAGAATCTTGAGACCGATCCTACTTTTGAATTGGACACGCATTTAACGCGCGATTTTTCCATGCATATGTGGGGCTCACTTGACGCGATTTATATTTCAAGTGGTGACTCTAAAATTAATGGTGTGACGACAAGTGGTTCCGATTCGACTAGCCTGGGATTTACCTTTGGTTATCAAATTAACGATGGCCTGCAATTAACACTAGGATATAAATCCACAATTGGCAGTGCTGACGTTGGCGATCTGGATCAAAGCAGTTTTATGATTAGCATCATATCCGGGTGGCATCCTATTTTGGCAGGTGCAGAGCGGTTAAAGATGGAACACTGATTTAATTTAAGGTATCAATTGCCAGGCCGTGAAATAATTGGGGTCAAGCTGCTCTTACCCCATCACTTCCAAGTGGAAAAAATGAAAACCCCACAATTCCGGGAGGATCCTATGCTATATGTACCAGGATCTACTCTGCCGGAATGGGATAAAAACAGGTTAGTATATTAAACAACCCCGCACTAAAAAGCGGGGTTAGACCACCTATCTCCCATCACAAGGGACTATATGGGAAACAGGAGATCGTTATATATTACTTCTACTTGGCTTTTTCCAGTGATGCGACTTTCTTTTCAAGCTTTTTGAGCTTCTTGTTAACAGACGCAAAGTTAAACCATTGCTCCCCCGCGACTGGATATTCTAGCTGGGAACCATACACTCTCCATGACTCATCCCAATTGGCCGGGTTTTTAAATCCCGCCAATCTCAATTGCAGATAAGTCATAGTAGATCGAGTGCCGGTTTGGCAGTAGGCCAGAGTACGTTTGTTTTTATCAAGTCCGCCGAAAGCCTTCTCAACCTCTGCTACATCAAAATAGGCAACCGCTTCCAGTTTTCCGGTTTTAGGGTTTTTCTGTTTTGCCAACGTTTTAATGTGAGATATATTGATGGTCGTATTAGGAACAAATCCACCCCGGATGGCGCGAATATCAGCGCCTTTATGTTCCTTCGCTGATCTTGAATCGATCAATTGTGTGTTATTCCTACTCCCCTGGGCGATTCCCAATATTTCATCAGTATTACCATAGCGTTGTGCGACCATATGTACTTTAAATGTCGTTGCCGCTTTTTTAACGGGTTTATTATCAAGACGATTACCTGCTTTCCGCCAGGCATCCAACCCGCCATTGAGCACATGCACTTTATCGTGACCGAGATATTCCATTACCCAAAATCCCACGGTAGCGTCAGTTAATGTTTTAATCCCGTCATAATAAAACACGACATGTTTATCATTACTAATGCCCACTTTACCCAACAACTTTTCATATCGATCCGGGTTCCTGAAAACTCGTGACGTGGCATCCCTCAGCGCCTTTTTACAACGCTTACCAAAACTGATAGCTCCCGGTATGTGACCTTTTATATAGTCTTTAAGATCGCGGCAATCAACAGTTACCCATTCTGCGTTGTTGATGTTTTTTTTCAGTGTATTCGCATCCACAAGCAATTCCGGGTTGGCCCATTTGGCACCTAATGTTGTTCCCGACCACAAGACAAGGCAAAGGCTGAACGATACGGTCGTCAGATATCTCAAACTTATTCTCTGTTTCATCGCCATAGCTCCTATGTTGTTTTTTTACTGATTCTATTCTGACCCTCTATAACGATCATAGAAAATGATTCATTTGCATCATTTTGTTGGAGTTTTCATCTGCCTACACTGAAATCAGCACACAGACACTAGCCAGGCAATTGAATATTAGAAAACAGTTAACAAAATCAATTACTTTAACAGAATCATTGTGTATGACCATGACGCCTTTAGTCTCAATCATCATTCCCAATTTCAATGGCGAATCAACTATTGAAAATTGTCTTCGCGCGGTGTTTGCCTCGGATGACCCTCATTTTGAAGTAATTGTTGTTGACGATCATTCTGAAGATGAATCAGTCAACATTATCAAACGTTTCCCCTGCCACCTGGTAACACTCGAAAAACATAGCGGTGCAGCCGCCGCCAGAAATGTCGGCGCAAATAAAAGCCATGGCCAAATTTTATTTTTTACTGATGCTGACTGTGTACCAACCAAACATTGCATCAAGGAAGTGCGCCACGCCCTGTTAACAAACGGCCCTGATTACATAGTGGGCGGCACCTATTTGCGCCAACCTTATGACGATGGGTTTTTCAGCAAATTTCAGTCCGTATTCATTAATTACTCAGAGACAAAGCACATAAGCCATCCGGATTACATTGCAACTCATGCAATGGGAATTTTCGCAAGCACATTCAGCCGGACTAACGGGTTTAAAGAACACAGGTTACCTATATTGGAAGACGTGGAGTTCAGTCATCGCTTACGCCGACTGGGTTACCGGCTTGTCATTAATCCACAGATACTCGTGCAGCACATTTTCAATTTTTCGCTGAAAAAATCTATTGTTAATGCACTAAAAAAATCGAGCTACTGGACCCTGTATTCGATTTCGAATAACGATTTATTTTCAGATTCCGGCACTGCATCCTATGAATTAAAAGCGAATGTAATCCTTTTTTATTTAACACTTACGGCATGCTTGTTATTTTTATTAACAGACAATATCACTTTATTAGCCCTGTCCGGTTTATTTACAATAATGAATATCGTGATAAACAGGCACCTGCTCAAGGCATTCAAAGATACTTATGGCATTGCATTTTCTCTACTGTCTGCAATGTATTACCTGTGGATTTTCCCGCTACCTGTCAGCATGGGTAGCGTGATTGGCTTCATCAAGCATTTTCAAACAACGCAAGCATTAGTGATAAACAAATGATGTACTCACTATTAAGACATAGCCCGTCACTGTTTATAAAACACAGGCCTGTTCATGTAACTTTATTTTTAACCCGGCGTTGCAACGCCCGATGTCCATTCTGCTTTTATTTAAAAAGCAACATGTTACATGACGCGGATCTTGAGGAGCTGAGTTTCGAGGAAATCGAAAAAATTTCCAGCTCCCTGCACAAGTTATTGTGGCTGGCTTTTTCCGGCGGTGAAATATTCTTACGCAAGGATCTGGTGGCTATTTCTGAATTATTTTACAAACAAAACAACCCTGTGTTTATGCTGTACCCAACTAATGGATTAATGCCAGACCTGATAAAAAAATCCATAGAACAGATATTATTACGCTGCACAAACAGCGTCATCGTGGTAAAACTCTCCATCGACGATTTGTACGATGCACATGACAAATTGCGTGACACGCCCGGCAGTTTTAACAAAACCCTCAAAACGCATGAGCTACTCGGTGAACTGGCTGAGAAATACAGCAATTTTGAACTGGGTGTTAACACGGTTTTTTGCGCTAAAAACCAGGGTAACATGCACAATATTATCGATTATGTCGCTAATTTAAAGTATGTCAAAACGCATACGATCTCACTGGTACGCGGCAATTTGATGCATCAGGAATATAAACAAATAGATTTGAACAAATACCATGACGCGGTCAACTACCTGGCTGACAACATCAAGCGAAAGCATCAGAATATTTACCAATTTACCGGGGCTCGACTCAAGTCCGCCCAGGACATCGTTCAAAGACGGATTATTCATAAAACCATGCTGGAAAAGTCCCGGCAAATACCATGCTATGCCGGTACATCAAGCCTGGTCATTAGCGAAACAGGGGATATCTACCCTTGTGAAATCCTTGAAAACAGCATCGGAAATGTTCGTGATTATGGGTATGACATTCAGCAGTTGCTCAACAGCAGGCATGCCAATGACATCAAAAAATCAATACGTAACAACGAATGTTACTGTACTCATGAATGTAACCTGATGATGAACATCCTGTTAAACCCCGGAATGTACCCTGACTTGATTCAGGAATACCTGCAGATTAAAAGGGCTTGCTAGTATTGACAATTGACGGTGCCTGTTTCCTGTTGAACAGCCCTTTTTTGGCATAGATCCAGAACAGGCTTCTGATACCATGAAACGCTGCCATGAAGTCGTTAATATTTCTAATTTGAAACACTTTTTTAAGCAAAAAAGACGGGCGGCCATAGAATTTACGAAATGCTTTTTGCCTTAACTCCTGAATTTGTCGCCGGCTCATAGTATAGGGAACAAATGCAGCGCCCTGATAGGTATATTGCTCAAGGTTCCCGGACATCGTGCCATACTTTTTAATATTTTTGTACAGTGGTGTACCAGGAAAAGGTGTCAGTGCATGAAAATTGGCAAAATCCGGATTTATCTCAACAGCAAAATCAATAGTCTTTAATGCTTCCTCATAGGTCTCGCCAGGAATACCAATTATAAATGGTGTGCTGACTCTCAAACCTACTTCTTTTGCTGCTTTAACCGCGGCCCTGACATGCTCCAGCTTGATACCTTTATGCAGCGTATTCAGATTCTTTTGCACACCACTCTCCGCGCCAATTAACAGCGCCCAGCAACCCGCCTCTTTCATTGCCTTTAACAGCGGTTTATCCACCTGATTCGCACAGGCAGAAGCAAACCAGGTAAAATCAAGACCGCGCGCCTTTATGGCAAGGCATAACTTCATGGCTCGATCATAATCCGATGCAAAGGTATCATCGATAAACTTGATCTCCCGGTAGCCCTGATTCAGGCAATATTCAATTTCTGCCAGCACGTTTTCTATGCTGCGATAACGAACCCCTCTTTTACCACTTTTCCTGTCTTCATCGAACTGTGAACAATAGATACAACGACGGTTGCAGCCACGCGAAGTGATAATCACAGCGACCGGTTTTCGCTTATAGGTGGCTGGTGGCGGGACATATTGTTCGACCTCATCTCCCAGCAAATGTCTTGCCGGAAAAGGTAACAAATCCAGGTCTTCGATAAATGGCCTTGGTTCGTTTTTAATAATGTCTTGTCCATTTCTGAAAACCACACCTTGTATTTTATATAATGAACGTCCCTGCTCCAGCGCACATACCAGCTCTGTCAGGGTTTGCTCTGCTTCACCATAGATCACGGCATCGATTTCATCTTCACTATCATCAAAACACACTTCCTGTACCGCGGTGGGGAACGGCCCACCCACACAGATAAATGTATTGATTTTTAGCGCCTTGATATCTTTTGCCGTTTTAACCGCTCTGGGCCAGCCAAATGTTGTTGAATAAATACCGACCATTTCTGGCGCAAATATCTCAACCTCGCTCAATATTTCTTGGTGGTTCATAAACGCACCGTTGAAAAATCGCACTTCGTGACCTTCTTCTAACAGCACCGAAGCCACGTACAACGTACCTAGTGGTTGCCAATAGTTTACCTGTGAGTTTGCGGTTTTCGCGGGAAACAGATCCTCAGGCATCCAGGATGGTATAATCAGGGCGCATCTCATAATCCGGCTCCTTCCACAATTTTACCGTACTGTCGGTTTTCATCGGCAACGCGGTTTTTCTGAAGAATGTGTTGCGCAACTTCCATCCCCGAACCAATCGTATGATCCATATTGTAATATTTGAACTTACCCGTTCTACCAGTTAAAAATAAATTATCAAATTGCGCAAGGTAATCAGCAATTAGTTCATAGTACTGCTGAAACCCGGTCTCAAACAGCGGGTAAGCATACGGAACCCGTATCACCCTGGCACCCAAAACATTATGTTTATCAATCAAATGTAATTTGTGTAATTGACGTATTGTCAATCCAGTTAACTGTTCGTCTGGATCGTGCCAAATTGCGTCGTGCTCGAAACAAAAATATTCTGCTACCAGCAATGTTTTCCCTGGCGGCGCCATTTTTGCACTCCAGTTTGTCGGCTCATGGATACGTCCAAATGGAATATTTTTCTCGGGAAAATATATCCATGTTTGATCTGTGACACGATCCTGATCAAGCATGATTGTCACCAGCAGCAAACTGCGATAACGAAGCTTTTTAACTGCCTGCTGGATCTTTCCCGGCGGTGCCGGGTTTAAGCAACTCACCAGCGCAGAGACCGGAATGCTGGACACGTAATCCTGCGCTTCGATAATTTTGTTTTTATTACCCTGCTTGACCACGGCATTTTTGATTTTATTACCAGCATGGTTCAGGCGTAGCAGCGATGTTCCGGTCAACACCTCATTTTGACTGGCGATATGAGCACATAAATTGTCCGCTATCGCCCCAATACCCTTATGCGGATAAATGAAACGGTCAACCAGGGTAGTATATTTGTCGTCGTTTTTATTGCACAAGGCATTTTTAATGGCAGCGCCAAGAGACAGGCCTTGTATACGTTGCACAATCCATTCCTTCGCAATATGTTTACAGTCAATCCCCCATACTTTCTCGCTGTAATCTTTAAAATACAACTCAAACATTGTTTTTCCAAACTGTTGTATCACCCAGTCTTCCAGACAATCTGGTTGCTTGCCAGTAATTTTCTTTTTAATGCGCTCGGACAAGTATTCAACAAGAACTTTCAGGCTCTTTTTTGCTCCCAGACTGAGTATTGAATTCATGGGTTTTAGAGGATAATGGAAATATTTATTATCAAGCAGGATCTTGCTGGTCCTTGGTACAACCAGATAATCACCATTTAATATTGTTTTTACAAAATCATCGACGACTTTATCTTGCGTGATAAAACGGTGCCCGCCGAGATCAAACCTGAAACCATTTTCATTGATAGTTCTGGCCAGGCCACCCACCTGCTTATTCTTTTCAATCATCATGACATGTCGACCGGATTTCGCCAACTGATACGCAGTAGTCAAACCCGCCAGCCCCGCACCCATAACCAGCGTATCGCTTGAATAACTGAGTTTGTTTTCGATAATGATCATATTATTAGTTGACTGGACGGCCTTCTTGAATTGCCGGATCATTCATCTGCCAGATCACTATAATAATCCTGCAAATCCTGGCTTAATCCTTCTGGTGCTTTTGAGTCTGCACCGGCACCATAACCACCGGCTTCTGCAATTTCGAAAAAACCCGGTTCTACACCGGTTCCCGATGAGATGTTAAAGCCCAAAAAGAAACCCATAAAAGCGACAACAATTGCCAATAGTATTAATATATTTATGTGCACGATGAGCTCCTTTGCTGCTTAAATGTCACACTTAAACCTGTTACCTTTAATTCATTGTTTCATTAATGCTACGACATCACTCCGATTCTTTAAGCAAGTCCTCGTAATGTTTTTTCATATCCTGGTCCATCTCGGTTTGTACACCGACCTGCTCTTTTTCCGAACCAATCATGCCGGTTTCAATCATGGGAGGCAGACTATATCCCAACATAAACCCCATAAAACCACCTACAATAATGATCACAATCCATAAATCTTTTTTCATCTTGGGCCTCCTCTCCAATACTCTATCGTCAGGCACAATTAACTCAGGATTTTTCTATATCCCATAAAAATTTGCCACCTTCCTGCTGTTTGTTGACGATCTCATCGCCTGTCAGATCACACATTGATGCGATTGATTCACCTGAAGACGGATTGTCAAAAATTACATGTATATGTTCGCCAGATTGCACTTTGGAAAGTGCCTTCTTGGTATAGATTTGCGGATGAGGGCAAACATAGCCCTTCACATTCAGCTCATAGACGCCGTCTGATAATTTTTCAAATTTCATATCCGATTCCTCTCATCTTTAAAGTTAAATACCACAATTGGTAAATTCCTTTTCCATTTTTCGTTCTGTCCACCAGTTAAAGAACTTGACACCAATATATGCGCCACCAATCATTCCAATACCAAACAACCAGCCGGAAACATCACCTTGCGAAACTCGAACAAAAAACGCCCCAACATTACAACCCAGCCCCAACCTTGAACCTATCCCCATGAGGGCACCACCAATAATGGCCCATGTTGCCAATTCAAGGGTTGGTTTTTTAAACTTGAATTCGTTATGCAATAGCGCCATAACAGCAGCACCACCAATTAAGGCCAGGGACATCCAGTCGGCGGGATTAATAGCCGGGTTGGGAATACCATTAACGAAACCAAAATAAATATTATCCATATTATCGGCACCGGCCTTGTTAAACACCCAACCGACCCATTGCGCTTCCTGGGTAGTGACATACCAATAACCTGGATCGAATACTGTACCGTTGACAGACAGCCCAAAATCGTGCCCCATTCTTTCTAACAATGCACCTGCGTTTCTGACGCCGAACTTGACGCGCAGTCCTTGTGTCACAAGCATTTGCAGGCCGCAAAAAACACCAAGGATAAGGCCTGCTACTGCGGTGCGTTTGGATGCGCTGATCATCCTCCAAAATCCGATCATATCGTCCTTAAAGGATGCCTGGCCTTTTTCTTTAATGGTTTTTTTTCTATGGCTACTGCGTGCCCATCCAAAATAAATAATGGTGAGCAATAAGATGGCCGGAATAATGACGCCGATTAGCACATTACCAACAAACGCACCGGCAATACTTTCGTTTGACATATCCATTATACTGGCGTACGTCATCACGGGTTGATCCCAAACATACCCTGCCAGATACTGATCAACCCAACCATCACTGGCATTGATAGTACCTGGTAATCCTTTCGACACTGCTGATTCGTGCCAGGATTCTGGAACCAGTTTATTAGTCCAGCCTGCCACATCGGCAAACAACGCCTGGGTCACACTTATTGACAGTATGACCAGCAATGCCACACCGTTGCCTTCACCAGTTTTATATAATGAACCAGATGCACAACCACCCGCGAATACCATACCTACACCAAAAATAAAACCCGCGATAATTGCATGCACGCTGGTAGGCGCCGCATGAAAAGTACTAAGCCCCGTTGCGCTGACAAATGCGCTTACCAGGGCAAACAACACTGTCGCGATCATGATACCCACCGCCATGCGCGGCACACCAACGGCAAACAAGTCACGAAACGCCGATGAAAAACAAAATCGTCCGTACTGTAAACACATGCCGTAGATAAAACCGAACCACAAATACACGGATAAATATATGTAATATTCGTTATAGGAATATGTACCGATGCTGACAGCGGATAAAAAGGCAACAATCGCATAGGCCCACATACGCTTTTTTTTCATGCTCTCGTCCATTACCATTTCCATCGTAACCTCGCTTTAGTTAACTTTTCCCGTGTCATCGAATTAATTACCATCAGACCGGGAGGTATAAGTTCACCAATGTTTTATATTTAAAAATATTGCTATACGACTTGAATTCTTTTACCAGGCGATATCCCGATAGCGTTATTTCCAATTCACTTGAATTCAATTGTCGGGAATGACTATAAACCAGCGCAATGGCACTGTTATTCTCATGATCACCGGAGACTCCGGTGTAATATGCAGGCATTGTATAATCCCAACTGAACTTAACTGGGGAAATATGCGCGTTTTCAGGCACGACACGCTGACCAGGCCTCTCAAGCTGTTTATATACAATGCGCTTGTTAGTATAATAATCCAGTGCCGGTATCGATAACTCCGGATTGACAATGGAACGCAGCTGAGGCAGCACGATGACATTCACGGTCTTTACATCGGTAGTGTTGAGATACTCACCCGCCAACTTGATATTATTTGCACTCGTTGTTCGCAAGAAACTCTGACCAATAACCAGCGCCATCACGTAAGATGAAAGTGCCACACCATAACCTATAAAATGTCTAAGCTTGCGAGATCGCAATGTTGCAAACAGATATGCAGCCATGAGCGCCAACATCGGAAACACAATCATCAAATAGCGAACTCTCTCGATTTCCAGCAAAAACACCAGCATTAACATCCAGCCTATCACCAGATATTTCTTATCGCGGTTTTTCATGGCAAGTGGTACAGACAATAACGCGGCTATCGCGACAAACGGATGCACCTGAAATAAAAATGTCGACACATTGCTCTCCTTCCATCCATTTAGTGCCGTCAATTGGTAATTAAACAGAATATGAAATTGCTGTATAAACACATCATACTTGTAAACAAACACTACCCCGAAAAACACCAGAACCAGTCCGACAAGCAGTGAAAATTGTTTAATGGACTTACTCCATAGCAGACGGTCATTGCTTAACAGCACAAAAGGAATAACACTTAAAAACAGCCATGCGGAGTACTTGGAAAGCATCGCCAATATAATTGCCAATGCTGCAGCTGCAGTTATCGCGAGGTTATCGCGATTCACTGCAAGAATAGTCATATAAACCGCTAAGGTGACAAAAAACATCGCGGGAATGTCAACCAGCATCAACGGCACCTGGCTGTAGAGGTAAGGCACACCCAGTAAAAATATGGCCGCCAATAATCCATGTGATTCAGACCACAATCTTTTACCTATTAAATAAGTCACCAACACTGTGCCGGAAAAAAACAGACTTGACATAACCTGAATCACTGTCCTGGTTTCGCCAAACAGTTTAAATGCAACACCATATAACAATGGAATCAACGGTAAATCGGTCCAGGCGAAAATCGATTCCCCCCAGTTCGTCACATAATAGGCAATACCGTATAAGCTCACATATTTTGCTTGTGAAAAATACCTGGCATTATCGATAATCGATTCAGGCAAAGTCCAGAATGGAATCAACATCAAAAAAGACAATAAAGTGATGATGCTTATGTTTTGCTGACATGGTATTTTTATTCTGGACAACACAACAGCGAAAACCAGCACTACAGACATAGCTGTAAACATTACAAGGAGTTGTTGCAGCGAAATACTCCAGTACCAACTGACAAGTCTATTATCATCCAGGAACCGCAAAGCGTATAACACTAATGGCACCAATAAAAATGAAAAATAGACCAGCCAGATAACAGCATACGGGGTTGGCTTGCGAGCTGCCCCAACATGCCCTTTGTTTATGCTTTTCTTTATATAACTGGTCATTCGCCTGCCGCCTCCCGGTCCAGAAAAAACCGTTCTATCTTCAAACAAGCATTTACCACGACATCACTTTGTCGCTTTGTTCAATTTTTACAATCAACTCATCATAAGACAGGTTTTCATCATTGAGCCTGACCACTTCGACCTGGCTCTGTTCTTTTAAGTTCTCTATTATTTCAATAGGTTCTGATTCTTCTGAATCATTAACAATGGCTAATATTTTCATGATCAACGCTACCCTTGCCTCTATACCGATTTATTTTTTCGCTACAAAACAAGCACCTTATCCGCCTCACCAATCATCACGGCATTATTAAACTGGCTACCGCAAACAATCTCCCTTGGTATATTTTCGATTTGCACCTTATGCTCTTCTGCACTATGACGACAGATACTTATGGTGACATTGTCCAACCTGCATAAAACCTTAAAGCGGCTACTTTCCGCCAGCTCTGTTCCGTCATCCATGGAAAATATCATGACCTCATGGCCTTTTTTTATTGCCGCCCTGGTAAGGCCAATCAGATGATCAAGATTCCTGTTCGTATTGCTTATAATTCCCAGCTTCATTTACCTTCCCTTTTTATTAAAATATAATCATCATTAAAATAGATCATCCCGATCAGGATATCCGTTCCCGACGCATCCAATATCATTGACTACAATTTTTACCGTGCGTCACAGTTTTCGAAATGATGCATCTGCATCATTTTTTATTTGGATGGATAATACCGATATATACTGGAAGGGCATTCAACAAAGACATGTATTGGATTCAATACACATATGAGAAGAGTAAATTAAATAATACTTAAACTTGAATTCATTTGTCGACCGTAAAAACTAATAAGCCAACACATGATCGTATGAGGGTATACGGCCACTGATTTCTTTTGTGCTCAATAACTCCATTTCCTCGTTTTCTGCACAATTCGAAAAAATATGCATGTCCATTTCTTTAATGGTTTCAATATTTAATTTATTATTTGCTGTATCTTCCAGTTTTTTATCCAGCACATACACATCGATCTGGTCATCCATGAGTGTCAAACCAATCGACATACGCAGCGCTTCTTCCTGACGATCACGAACCAAAATTGCAATCTTACGTGTCATTGCAAGTTCCTCCGTTAGTAAATCTATAACCAAACATTTACCCATCAAAAACCAATATAGACACAACAAATTGAAACCGTCCAGTCTGGACTCCCCTAGATAATTTCATGGCGATAAGCATAAGCGACAGCTTCTGCCTTGCTGTGTACACTCAACTTCGACAAAATATGTTGAACATGATTTCGCGCAGTTGTTTGACTAATATTGATCCGTTGTGAGATGTCAGATGACGTCAACCCTTCAGCCAATAATAACAACACCTCATTTTCCCGGTTTGTTAAACAACATTGCTGCTGTTCGCTGGCGGCTGATACTGTATTCAAGGCTTTCTGTGATATGCAGGAACGCCTTGATTTTGCATATTCAAATGAATTCAACACGCCCGGTGAATACTCGCGGTGCAAAAAATGTGTCACTATCCAGTCATTCTTACATTCAGAAGGGACAAGTACGATATTGACCCCGACCACGATGGGTTTTTCATTGTCTTTATTGATTTTGATTTTAAATGATTTCGGCGCCGGCCCAACACCATTCGAAAGTTTCGCCACACAACAATCCTGTGAACAAAATGGTTTATTGGAAACCGGGTTACAGCCGTGCATCACATCACAGCAAAGTCTTCCTAATACCCAATTTGATGAAACACCAAACAACTCTTCGCATCCCTGGTCCCAGTATATGATGCGTTGTTTTCGGCCGATTGCAAAAATACCATCGGCTGCAGAATAAAAAAAATCTTTGACTATGGACATAAGACAATAGCTTCCTGAGTTTGAATTCTATTTATACGGCTATGTGTAGTTCTTCGTCCAGTCCTACGAATATAATCATACCGAAATGCCAAACTCTGGCATACTAGTAAAAACCCTGACCTCTATTAAAGTTATTACTATGCTGTACTCATGCCTTTATGGCATTTGCATACACTACCAACGTCTTAATACATGGATCTTATATTAATCGTCCGCACTATACATTTTTTAATCATCAAAAATATGGCAAGAGACAGGATAAATAAGCCATCACCACTACGACCAATTATCCTCTATAGATAACAGTAAACGAATGAATTCCTACCTGCATAATATCAACACGAACAATCAAAAATAATATCAACTTCCCCAAATAGGGACAGCCTTGATTTGCGGTGTACTGATTTCTATTTAATGGGTGGAATCAAATATAGGTATTCAATGGGGTCAGACACCATTGCTCTTTCCGGGGATGCTCGGGAAAAACATATCGAGACATTCGTGCCATTGGTTTCTCCCTGAATATTAAATCAGAGAGCCTTATAACTCCTGTATTCTTGAACTTTCAATGGTGTCTGACCCCATTGAAAATCCATTACGGCGTAAAACGCATCATGCATGTTGTATAATCGATAGTATCAGGACGAAATGTCTCGGTGAAAAAAGCAGTCCCTAATCCGCCACCCGCTGATGACCAATTATAATCTGAATCAGGAAAACATAGCTCTTCAGTAATGGTTATATCGTAAATACTTAACCCCGTAAGGCCTGCGTTAGCAATATCTAATTGCGTCGCAATTGTACCGTTGATTGTCATCACATCATTACCAATTACATAAGCATCATTTACAAGACGGCCATGAGAAAATGGTAAACCCGTACAACTCGCATTCTCATAAAGTCGAAAATAAGTAGAGTAATCCCCGCTAGACAAAAAATTAACGATATACAATCCGTACATCGTACTTGTGTCCATTAATTCACATGTGGAACTCCAGCAACCATGCAAGTCTGTACTGCTTGTTGCACAGGCTATAGCGAAAGGATCTGCAGGGGGTGGTGTGCCGCCACCACCGTCCCCACTACCGCCGCCACCGCAGGCGGTTAACAGAGAAACGATGAGAACAAAAAAGTGAACCTTGATACTTTGGCGACACTGATTGATCACAGTCAGATTACAATGTTTAGCTGGAATTACTCTAATGTTTTTAACAGGCATTTGTCGTACTCCATATAATTCTTTAATTATATCGACCACGCTCATAACTCTATGAATAGTGCTCTAATGCCTTTTTTTCTTGCGGTATCCCAGGATCTGCAAATATAAAACTATATACACTTTCATTAATATCCACACGAATACGTCCGCCACGCCTTACCGTGAATGCACGACCTGTTCTGTACAAAATCACACCAGCCGAAACAGGCTGACCCGAATCTCCTCCACTTTCAATCTACTCTGATAGGATAAAAGCGTTGCTTTTCAGTCTAATATTTAAAAAACGATCGATGTAACTTACGATTTAATCTGGAAAACCAGGCTAAATGATTTATTTTTAAACAACACTATTCTTTACCCAAAGCCCAAACAATGCCGCTTCGAGCTAATATCAAGGTATACTTTGTCGCATGATTACGTTCCCGAATATTGACCCTGTTGCCATCAGCATTGGTCCGCTGAAAGTACACTGGTATGGCATTATGTACCTGGTCGCGTTTACTGCTGGCTGGTACCTGGGCCGGGTGCGGGCCAAAAAACCGCAATCGGGCTGGCATCCGGATGAGGTGGGCGACATTCTGTTTTACATCGCCCTGGGGGTCATTCTAGGTGGCCGTATTGGCTATGTTATTTTCTACAACTTTTCCAAATTCCTTGAAAATCCCGTCATGCTGATTGAGATATGGAAAGGCGGCATGTCATTTCATGGTGGTTTGATCGGCGTGATCATCGCTATGTGGTTGTTTGGACGCAAAACAAACCGGAGCTTCTTTACGGTCAGCGATTTCATTGCACCATTAATACCGTTGGGTTATGGCGCCGGTCGTATTGGCAACTTTATTGGTGGTGAACTTTGGGGCAAAGTCACGGATGTGCCCTGGGGCATGGTGTTCCCTCGCGCCGGCATAGAACCACGCCACCCATCCCAGTTATATCAGGCTTTTCTGGGCGGCCTTGTTATTTTCACCATTCTCTGGTTGTACTCAAAAAAACCAAAACCAACCATGGCAGTTTCAGGCATGTTTCTTTTATGTTTTGGCATCTATCGATTTACAATCGAATTCTTCCGCCAACCCGATGCACACCTGGGATACCTGGCATTTGGCTGGCTGACAATGGGGCAGGCATTATCAGCACCCATGGTGGCCCTTGGTCTTTTTCTAATCTGGTTTGCATACAAACATCAAAGCAATAAACCCGCACCCGACAAAACGACGGGCAAGAAAGCCAATAAAACCCTGAAAGAAAACAAAGCATAAGGTGAGATGTCATGAAGCAGTATCTTGATTTAATGCGCCATGTAAAAGAAAACGGCATCAAAAAAGAAGACCGCACTGGCACTGGCACGCTAAGTGTTTTCGGCCATCAAATGCGTTTTAATCTGAGCGACGGCTTTCCGGTTGTCACCACAAAAAAACTTCACTTACGCTCTATCATTCATGAACTACTCTGGTTCCTGAAAGGCGATACGAATATAAAATATTTAAAAGATAACAAGGTCAGCATCTGGGACGAATGGGCTGATGAAAACGGTGATCTGGGCCCCGTTTATGGATACCAGTGGCGTTCCTGGCCTACCGCCGACGGCAGGAAGATTGACCAGATTCGCCAGCTACTCGAGCAAATCAAGACCAATCCGGATTCACGGCGCCTGCTCGTTAGCGCATGGAACGTGGCGTTTATTGAAGAGATGGCCTTACCTCCCTGCCACACTCTTTTTCAATTCTATGTTGCAGATGGGAAACTCTCTTGCCAGCTTTACCAGCGCAGCGCCGATATTTTTCTTGGTGTACCCTTTAATATTGCATCCTACGCATTACTGACCATGATGATTGCCCAGGTATGCGGGCTCGAAGCGGGGGACTTCGTACACACCTTCGGTGATGCACATTTATACCTTAACCATCTGGAGCAAGCTGAAACCCAGTTAGCGCGTGAAACTTTGCCGCTGCCAACCATGGAAATCAACCCTGACATCAATAATCTTTTCGACTTTTGCTTCGATGATTTTAACCTTGTAAATTACCAGTCTCACCCCGGCATCAAGGCGCCAATAGCCGTTTAACCGGCGAGGGATATTACATGATCATTTCTCTGATATCCGCAATGGGTCATGACCGGGTGATCGGCATCAATAACCGTTTACCCTGGAAACTGCCCGCCGACATGAAATGGTTTCGCGAACAGACAATGGGCAAACCCATTGTCATGGGCCGTAAGACCTTTGAATCATTTGGCGCAAAGCCCCTGCCCGGCAGAACCAACATCATCATCACCAGAGACACATCCTACAGTGCGAAGGATTGTATCGTCGTTCATTCCATTGACGATGCGATTAAAGCAGCACACTCTTGCGAAGATCGTGCCGATGAAGTCATGATTATCGGTGGCGCTTCATTTTATGAACAAATGCTACCCCGCACCGACAGAATGTACCTGACCGAAATTCATCACGCGTTTCAGGGGGACAGCTGGTTCCCTGCATATAATGAGTCACAATGGCACGAAACGAAACGTATTGACTGCACTGCCGATGAAAAAAACAAATATGACTATAGTTTTGTAATCTATGAGAGAAGTGAGTCATGAGCCCTCACGATCAATAGAAAACATTTCAGGCGCATAGACATTGATCAGAGGTTCTCTTACATGACAACATCCACCAAACGCCTGCGAGGCTGGGCTAAATGGCCCAAGGAAAAATTGCTGGATGAACGTGTCTGCGATCTTGGCCTGCGTATCGAGGGCAGTCCGCTTGAACCACGAATCAACCAACTAAACCAGGAACTCGAATCTAAAGACTTTGTTTTTCGCCCGCATTTCTGGCTTTCTGATGAATGGTACTGCCCTGACGATGTGCCAGGGGTCGCCATTCCATTTTATCTCGCTCACACCAGAATACGACGACTGGAAAAAGAATTTATTCTGGAAGTTGAAGGTGGCAATAAAAGCTGGTGCATGAAATTATTACGCCACGAGACAGCACATGCATTATTAAATGCTTACCGGCTGGAAAAACGTCCCGACTGGAAAAAATGTTTTGGCAACCCCGGCGCACCCTATCCCGATTCCTATTTACCCAAACCCTACAGTAAACGTTTTGTCCGCAACCTGCCGCATTGGTATGCCCAAAGCCATCCACACGAAGACTGGGCGGAAACATTTTCTGTCTGGCTGAAGCCAAAATCCGGCTGGCGACAACGTTACC
>JAUWSG010000080.1 GCA_030610155.1 Gammaproteobacteria bacterium | reverse complement strand
TTCGGTATATCCTTTCTTACCCCTGGATCCCGGCCAAGATCACGCCGGGATGACGGGGAGGTACAATGTATATAGACACTTTACCCTGTTAACCACCATCTTTCATCAGTACTTATTACTTGTTTTACCTTTTTCCCTGTTATCTTTTATCTTTACCCTGTTCTTCTAATGCAACGCATCATAAATACGCTGCGCCAGTTGTTTACTGATGCCTTTTATTCTTGCGATATCCTCAACACCGGCACGCACCACTTCCTGCAGGCCACCGAACTGCTTTAACAGTTGTTGCCGACGTTTTGCGCCAAGACCTTCAATTTCCTCCAGAACGGATTTTGAACGGGCTTTTGCACGCCGTTGTCGATGGCCCGTAATCGCAAATCGATGCGCTTCATCACGCACATTCTGGATCAAATGCAGAGCAGGTGAATCGCTCGATAAATTTACGATTTGATCATCCCCGGCTTCCAGCCTGGATATTATCAGTGTTTCTAGCCCTGGCTTACGATCGGGACCTTTGGCAATACCTATGATAAGTACATCTGGAATTTGCAAAGCCTGTAGTACGGACTTTGCCTGGGTCACCTGTCCTTTTCCACCATCCACAAATAAAATATCGGGAAGCAGCGCTTCCCCTTCCCTGATTTTTTTGTAACGTCTTTCCAAAGCCTGTTTTATTGCCGCATAATCATCGCCTGGCGTAATGTTTTCAATATTGAAACGTCGGTAATCTGATTTAACAGGTCCATTTGTATCAAATACAACACATGATGCTACCGTCGCTTCGCCTTGAGTATGACTGATATCGAAACATTCGACACGTTGTGGCAAATTATCAAGCTCAAGCGTATCTTGCAGGGCTTCAAATCGTTTTAAGATATTTGTTTTGTCAGACAGATGAATATCCAGTGCGATTTCAGCATTGGACTCCGCCAGTTCTACCCAGTGTTTTTTATCGCCCCTTTGCGGGCAATGAATTATCACTTTCTTCTCTTTTAACCGGGACAATGCCGTTGCCAGCAAGTCAATATCTTCAATTGATTCACTGAGCAATATATTCGACGGAATATCTCTTTGCTCTCCTGTTTCATTTAAATAATGTTGTGATATAAATGCCGTCAGCACATCCTGATGAGTAGCGTGCCCGGTATTTTTTGGGAAAAGGTTTTTGTTACCGAGGTTTCGTCCATTGCGTATGTAAAAAACACCAATACAGGCCTGATTGTTTTTAATCAGGCTTGCAATAACATCATAATCACCCGCTTCACCACTGATGTATTGTTTATCTTGAGTACGCCTTAGATAAGTGACCTGGTCCCTGAACAATGCCGCTGCTTCAAAGTCGAGTGCCTCTGATGCTGTCTCCATACGGTTGACCAATTGATCGATAGCTGCATTTTCCTTGCCTTCAAGAAACAATATCGCGTTTTCGACACTTTCATGGTACTGCTCTTTACTTATCAATCCGACACAAGGAGCAGTACAGCGTTTGATCTGATATTGCAGACAAGGCCGGGAGCGGTTGTTGTAAAAACTGTTTTCACATTGACGCACAGGAAAGACTTTTTGCAATAATGACAAGGTATTTCGAGCAGATGCCGCATTGGGGTAAGGCCCGAAATATCGTCCTTTTTCTCTTTTAGGGCCACGGTGTAATGCCAGTCGCGGGAAATCCTGTTGGGTTGATAAGAAAATACTGGGATAACTTTTATCGTCTCTTAATAAGATATTGTATTTTGGCTTGAGAGATTTTATCAGGTTATTTTCAAGTAAAAGTGCTTCGGTTTCATTGCGTGTGATAGTGAATTCGATTGAGTAGATATTAGCAACCAGTGCACGGGTTTTGGGGCTTTGGGCACTCTTGCTAAAATAACTCGAAACACGCTTTTTTAAACTTCCGGCTTTTCCCACATATATTACTGCGCCACTTTTTTCAAAAAACTGATACACGCCAGGTTTACCCGGCAGTGTTTTTAGAACAGCTTTTAATTGTTCTAACTGATTTTCCCCATTGGAAGTCTCTTGCGGTGATTCAGACATAAGCAGTACGAATCATTTTTTATCAGGACCGGTTAACAGATCTTTTGCCTGTTTAAATACACATTCAAACATCTCTATTGTCAAACGGCGGGTCTGGGTGTTATAACGGCTGCAGTGATAGGAATCGAGTAAGTATTTATCGTTATCAAGTGCATGTTTGTTGTTATGACCAAACTTATAATCTTTAACTTTTAAACCCAGTCCTCGAATGACCGCATTATGTGCGATCGTCCCAAGTGCAAGTATCACACTGCCATGCGGAACGGCTTCAAGTTCATTTTTCAGAAATTGATTACATGTGGTGATTTCCTTGCCGACTGGTTTATTTTGCGGAGGCAAACATTTAACGGCATTGGTAATACGGCAGTTTTTTAATTTTAAACCATCATCACTGGACGTTGCGTTGGCCTGATTGCTAAATCCGAATTTATAAAGTGTTTCGTATAATAAAATGCCCGCATGGTCCCCGGTAAATGGACGCCCTGTCGCATTGGCGCCATGCATACCTGGTGCGAGTCCAACGATTAATAATAACGGTTTCCGGCCACCCAGCGCCGTGCCAAACGGCGCGACAGGACGTGCGTGATAATCAGGGTATTGTTTGCGGACATCGCGCAGAAAGTCGCTCAGTCGCGGACAACGTGTGCAATTTAGATCGAATATTTCAGATTGTTCCATGTTACTACCTGGTAATGGTCATGAAGAGAGCGGGCATTATAAAAAAGTTTTCAGCAAAAAGCTGTAAAATGGGTTGTAAATACGATGTTTTTATTTAAGTTTAGCTCGTAAGCTATTGATACTTATTTGTTTAAAGTTTACCCTTCTTTTAGTCCGGTGCGAAACATGCAGGCTAATTCAACATCGTGTCAAGATGACAGAGGGTTGACGCTTAATGATATACCTAACACTGGCGCGAGATGACATAATGGGTTTAATTCAACACTGCGGGATATCGGAATCTATATGAGTTTTTTACGTTCTAGTGCGCTTAAAAACATAGTTACAAACATAGTGACGGGCATCGTTGCCAGTATCGGTTTATTGTCATGTGATTTTATCGATGATGAGAAAATTGTCCCGCCAAACGTCGTCACTTTTCCAAGTTATCAGGCAATCTATGGGCAGCATAGAAACCGATACGCAATTGTCGCCCCGGAATCTCTCATTGGCGGTGGTGTGGTAATGGAGTGGAATCCTGATAAGACTTTTATACCCTTAACTGATCCATTTACTTCAGCACCAACTACCTTACCACTTGTCAAGTTAACCACTGAGGTGACACTAGGTGGAGTGCCTACCTTCGTGACACAATATATTACCCAGTCTACAGCCGTTGCGGACGAAGGTTCCATGTTTTTACATGCCTTTGATGACCCATCATCACCAATTGAATATTGGGTTGCTGGTAATCCGTCCCTTATTGCTCCTGTGGGAAATGTTCAGACGATATTTTCACCCTACCAGATTGAGGCCACGACTTCGGGTGAAAAAGGTGTGCTCCGTTCTTACAATTATACGGTAATGGGTAACTGTACACCTACTGTATGTCAGGCAGTTGCCAATGTAATAGAGGAATTTACTGTAATTGATCAACCATTACAGGTGATTCCGACCGCATTGGGTGATTTTGAAACCTATAGGATAGATTATTCCATTTTTATTTCACCCACAAACGCACCACAACTTACTTCAGTACTCGACTATCGCACAACATGTAGCAGTAGTGATCTTACACAATCGGTCAATGCGATAGGCACGATGTGGGTTCATCCTGATATCGGCCCGGTCAAAATACAAAATCAATGTAGTTCCGGCACTGTAGTCACAGGCTATACAGCAGTGCTGTCATTTACGAACTTAAATTTTTAGGTCTCTATCAACTAAAGAATTTATTACCATGCAGTAGGCATTTCACCCTGAGTTAATGTCGCAGTGCATCTACCGGTTTGAGATTCGCCGCACGTGTCGCAGGATAATAGCCCGATACCACCCCGACCAGCATGGTCACCAGTAATGCCACAACAATGACACTCCATGACGGCATTGCAGGCAATCCTGTCCATAGCATGATGGCATAACTAATGCCGGAGCCAATCAACAAACCTAACAGCCCGCCAATGCTACTAACAAATACTGCTTCGAGGATAAATTGATTATGAATATCCCTGTTGCGTGCCCCCAGTGCCTTGCGGATGCCGATCTCCCGGGTTCGTTCTACAACGGAGGTAGTCATGATATTCATAATCCCGATACCACCCACGATCAGCGAAATGACAGCGGATAAAATACCAAATAACGTTATTCTGTTCAGGTAACTATTCGCGGTTTGTATCCAGCTTTCCATGCTTTCCCAGGTATAGTTATATTTGTAATTATGGCGCCGACCCAACGCGTCGGTGATTTGTTTGATCGCGAGTTGAACCGTTTCCAGATCATTGGCTTCACCTAATAAGCGATGAATGTCCTTTGATGCCGTCAATTGTTGATGCAGGGTATAAGGAATAAAAACCCTGTTGTTAATATCAAAGCTTTCTGCAGACCCAATGCTGGCGAGAAAATCACGATTTTTTTCTTTCAGCAGGCCAATAACCGTTAATTTCAGTTCATCCAGACGGAATGTTTTGCCAATGGGGTTTTGATGTATGCCAAATAATTGTTTTTGTACTTCAGGACCAATCACGGCGACTGGCCGGCGGCGGGCAATATCTTCAGCACGAAATAAGCGACCATTCTGAAGTTTTTCATTTGATATGTCGAAAAAGTGGACGCCGACACCCTGAAGTACCGCATTATTATAACGGCTGCCGGCCCGAAACAGGACTTGCCAGTCGTCATAAAAAACTTCAGGAGAGATTCTTTTTAATGCGGAACAACAATTTGATTTTATTTTTTCAAAATCACTATTGGTAATACCACTTCCTCTTCTTTGCGACGAATTTGGAATTCTTTCTCCCCAGTCACGGTAGATCCAGATTGTTTTCAAGCCATAACTTTCCAGTTCATTAAAAATATATTGGCGGACTGTATTGGTGACCGTGCCAACGACCATCACCGCAATAATACCAACCAGAATACCCAGCACGCTTAACAGTGTACGCAGACGGTTCTCCCGAATGGACCACATAGACTGGGCAAATATATCCCTGAATAATAAACCACCACCTTGCTTCATTATTGTGTTACTCGCCTAAGAATGTCTTGCTGAATTTTTCCGTCCTTTACATGAATCACTCTTGAGGCATGTCGGGCGACATCTTCTTCATGGGTAACGAATATAATTGTCCGGCCACTGGCATGTAATTGTTTAAATAAATTCATAATTTCTTTTGTTGATTCAGTATCAAGATTGCCTGTTGGCTCATCCGCGATAATGACTTTGGGGTTATTTATGATAGCCCGGGCAATCGCAACGCGCTGTTGCTGACCACCAGACAATTGAGAGGGCACATGATGCCCCCTGTCACCCAGCCCAACCATCTTTAATGCTTTGTGCGCCCTCTTTAATCTGTAACCGGGCGATATGTTGGCATAGACCATCGGGAGTTCAATATTATGAAGTGCATTAAAGCGAGGTAACAAATTAAACGACTGAAATACAAAACCAAAATAACGTAAACGAAGAAAGGCAAGTTGATCATCAGAAAGTGTGGCGACTTGTTTGCCCATAAACTGATAGTCACCGGAATCAATTGTATCCAGACATCCAATAATATTCAGTAAGGTTGATTTACCAGAACCCGATGGGCCCATTATAGCGACAAACTCGCCTTTACGGATTTTTAAGGAGACATTCTTTAGTGCTGAAACGGTCAGGTTGCCGTGATTGAGAAAGTGGGTTTTACTAACGTTTGTTAGTTCAATCATTATTCTGTTGTGTGTATTGCTGAAATACGGACTCGATCACCCTCCTGTAAATCCTGACCACGGGGAATGATGACTTCCTGACCCGTTTTCAGGCCCTGTAGTATTTCCACATGCGTTAAATCTTCCATGCCGGTTTCTATGGGCACATAATGAATACGGCCCTCTCTAATAGTACCGGCCCAGGATTTTCCATTACGGCTAATAATGGCACTAATCGGTAATTTATTTGTATTGTTACGCGAGAATGTTCGTATCTCTGCGTCTACCTGCTGACCCATTCGTAACGATGGTGCTCTACCACCGAGATTGATAAACACCGAAACGGTATTGGTACCTGCTCCTCTACTGGCTGCAGTTGCAATACGTTTCACGTTTTCTGTCCAGTTCTGGCCAGGGAAAGCATCGCTGGACATAAATGCGCTTTGACCAACAGAAATAGCATTGCTGTCTGCGCTATCGACTTTAACCTCAATTTCACGTTGCCCCAGATCAACCAGGGTAAACAAGGTATCAGAAGGTGTAATCCACTGGCCTATCTGCGCAAATCTTGATGTTACCGTGCCGTTAAATGGCGCAGCAACACTCAACTTATTGAGAGCCAATTTTGCCGTTCTACTGGCTTCCAGTGCCACAATTTCTTTTGCCTTGGCTGATTTGAAACTGGCTTCAGCTTCTTCCATTTGTTGCCGGGAAATTGCGCCAAGTTTCAATGCACGTCGCATGCGTTTTAAAGTCTTGCTGGCAAGGGCTGTTTCTTCTCTGGTACTTAATAAATTGCCCTCTGCACGTTTAAGATCACTGATTGCCTCTTCATTTTCGAGTTTTACCAGTGTTTGTCCCTTCTTGACGTTCTGCCCCTCTTTGACCTTAACAGCAACAATTTGGCCTGATGAAGAAGAACTTATTTCAATATTTAATTTGCTGACAATTTTTCCAGGTACATTTATCGTTTGGTGTAGCGTACCCATGGAAACGCGTACTGTATCGACAGGATGAACCTGACCGACATTAAAATAGTTCCACAGGCTCCATATGATAATTCCGAATGAAACTAAGGCGGCAAGACCTAGAATTTTATAATTTTTAAAAGTATCAAATATAGAGCCCGACAATGAAGAACTATACATATCGTCATCGTCAAAATCAGCGAACTCTGTATTGATATCCAGAGCAGTTATTATTTTTTTATCGCCTGTTGCCTCTTCAGTATCAAAATTGAAGGCCGGAGAGGATTCAGCTTCAACTTCAACCTGTTCAGCGCTGGCAAACTTTAATTCAGGGGTACCTGAACCATTAGTATCAACAAACAACCCCTCTGACTGCCCTTGATCCTGGGCCTCACCAAACAACCCTTCTGGTTGTCCTTGATCCTGGCTCTCACCAAATAAAACTTCAGGTTGCTCTTGATCCTGGCTCTCACCAAATAAAACTTCAGGCTGCTCTTGATCCTGGCTCTCACCAAATAAACCTTCAGGTTGTTCTTGATCCTGGATCTCACCAAACAATTCTGCTGACTGCTCCTGGTTCTGATCCTGATTCTCACCAAACAGTACTTCTGGTTGGTTTTGACTTGGATCTTCCAGTATTAATTCCGGTATTCCATCTTCAGTATTATTAACAAATAATAATTCTTCGCTATTAGCTGGCTCAAGGACCGGGATATCTGTATCGTCCTGTTGCACTTCAGCCTCGGGTTTGGTTTTTTTCCTTCTTTTCTTAAACTCAGCTGCAGCTTCAACTTCAGTTTCAGTCTCTGCTTCTGCCTTAGCTTTTGCTCTCAATTCGGCAATAAATTCGGCACCAGCAGATTTAGGTTTTGAAGGTTTGCCTGCCTCGACTGGCTTTGTATTCTGGTGTGCAGCTGACTTATAGGCTGGTTTTGTATGTTGCCTGGAGACGTTAGCCGGCTCAGGTTTAATATCAGGAAAACTGATGTTAAATTCATCATCAAGTTCCGAGTCAATACTCAGATCAATATTTTCTTCAGTAGCCGCTGATTTTAAGTTTTCCAGAATAGATAATTTCTTCGCCTTCTGTTTATTCGCAATATCCTGAGGCAGCAGCATTTCCGGTTTTTGACTGTCTGGTTTGTTTTTCTTGTTTGATTTTTTAATTACTGGCGGTGCAGGCTCTGATTTTTTATCATCCGTTGGTATACCAAGCGTTGATAAAAGCGAATCCTGCTTGTCATCTATCGCAGCTTCATCAATCTCTGCCTCTGGATGAGTAATCTCTTCTTCGGAAGCAATTGTCTCTTCTTCAAAAGCAATGGTCTCTTCTTCTGGTGGATTTACCGGCACTTCTGTTGTTTGTGGTTTGCCGGGATGAGACAGTGCTTGTGGAATTTCCAACGCATAGCCATCAGCTGTTCCAGGAAATGCTTTTTCCGGTACCAGGGTGCGAATACGATCATGTAATTCTTCACCGGTGATGGGTTTTACAAGTACACCATTGGCACCTGCTTCATAGATTTTCAGTAGAGTTTCTTTATTTGATGTGCCGGTAATAACAATGACAGGTAACAGTTTTTTCCTGGGATGACCGCTGTTTCGCAGAAAACGAACCAGTTCATCGCCGTCCATGCCACCTGTAGAAAGTGTCAGGTCGGTTAATAATAAATCATAATCCTTTTCAAGAATGGCGACGACAGCGGGTTCCGCAGAAGTGAAAAAATCAACTTCGTATCCATATTCCTTGAGAATTTTTTTGGTCACATAGGCAGACGTTCGGCTGTCATCTACATAACAGATTTTGCCGATCCGACCTTCAGAAGCTTGCTCAGTTGTATTTTGGCCTGAGGTTGAAACAAGCTTGATTATTTTAGTGCCATGACCCTTCATATAAAAACTACCACACACTCTTTAAGGCTTTTATCTTTTTATCAAGATAATAATACTACAAAGATAATTGGCGCGTGCTGTGTAATTTATTCATATCACGGCGCAATTCCCACTTATATCAGTATATAACGACAAGTAATTGACATTACTTGAATATTACTGCGATTTTTCTTGTTCATATAACTTAAGGAATGACTATAATAACGTTACATAATATATTGTTTTATGGTCAATTACTAGCCTGTTAGAAGCTGTTTTAAGGGGGATAGCACGTTTTGAAGAGCAAAAAGCGCAGATCAAACATGAGATCAGCGCTTTTTTGAGCGAACAATGGGGAATTAATAAATCAATCTTTCGGCATGATCATGGCTAAACCGTCGAATAATAATGGGTGTGCTTGATCAATAATGCCGTCGATAATGTCCTCTGACAACTTCGTTCTTTGCCAGGCATAAGGATCGATGCGTTGTATGAAAATATCTCTCATGTGTTCCAACTCTGCTATATGGGTTATTGCGTTTGCCAAATGAATAATAGAGGCTTCAAGATCATCAGATTCTGCTTTGCCCGGAGTATGATGATATTTAATCGCATTACAGAGTGCAGGTGGTAATTGCCATAGTTTCATTAACACGGCTCCTACATCGCCGTGATTAAAACCCAAAAAATGTTCTTCGACAGTGTGTAATTCTTCATCTGTAAGATCAACGCGTCGCAACATCTTCCGTGATAGATCAGGTAACTTGTGAAAAATAATAAGCTGTCCAAGGTCGTGCAATAATCCACTGACGAATAATCGCTCTGAATGTAATACATTACATTTTTCGGCAAGTAACCGTGCAACGATTCCACAAAACATACTGTGTCGCCAGAAACTGGCCATATTGGCTAAATCAATTGGAATATTTGTAAATGTACGTACGGCTGAAACGGCTAAAACCAGGTCCCTGAGTTCATGCGTCCCGATAACGGTTACCGCACGGGAAACCGTTTCTATTTTTGACTGGAAACCAAAAAAAGCACTATTCGCAACTTTTAATAATCGAACTGTTAGGCTGGCATCCTGGCTAATGACATCCCCGATATCATTATTTGAAAAACTGGGATCATCTACCATTAGATTCACCCGAATACATACATGTGGGAGCGATACCAGTTTGATCATACCTTTGACTAATTCTTCAGGGCTTGAATGAATTTGTTCATTTACTTCGTTTTCATTTTGCATATGTTGCACCGCGCACCTATTCCCGTATGAATAATATGTATAAAAGGAGTCTGTTTTAATGGTCCGTCAGTTGTATCGGCCATTTTTGTGTTAATTGAAATATATCGAATACTGTCCTTAAACTATTCCATTAGATTATGAAATTGTATGAATATCATAAAGATAACCATGAAATGATCATTTCAACTAAAGGAATACTGGATTTTTTTTCGAAGCTGGTTAGACTGGAGACCTTAAATTTTTATTTATTTTGAAGAGAATGAATTCGATGGATAGTGTGTTAACAATAATGATTGGTGTCATCTCGGTAATTGCGGTTGTTTTGATGGCTATTTTGGTTGGCAAAATTTACCGAAAAAATACTGATCAGGAAAATACTTAGCTTTACATAATGCGCATCATGTGTGCAGTTTAACAGTGATCACATTGACCATTTGACGTACGTCATCCGTGTTACGCCAGGGTCAGGTTGTGTGGTGTTTATGCGTACTGTCCCCTCCCCTCGGTGACTTAACTTCACCCTCTTTCTCAGGTTTATTTCTTAACATCTTTTATTAAACGACAAAATTTCTTTACCAATTTTTCTGATATCGCCTAAAATTTAATGTAGTTGTGCCGATAAAAATGTCGTTGATAACAATCGATTAAAAGTATTATAAAAGAACGGGTTAAATATTACCCAATTAATGCCGATGACGTATTGACTGCTACACTTACAAGCAATATGAGCCTGTAAGCTTATATTTATACAGAATATTTATATTATTTAAGGAAACGAGGATCGAATGAAAAAAATAACATTTTTACTCATTCTTACACTTGGCTTGTTTGTGACACATGCCCAGGCAGATATCAGTAGCGGCAGTTATTTTGGTATTGAATACGCAAACCTTAATACAGAATTGAAAATTCCGGATGTTACCCAGATTGGCGGGACTCGTGTGGAAGATCCCACTCTGGATGCTTTTGTGTTTCGTGTCGGTCATTATTTTTCAAATTACCTTGCCGCCGAATTTCATTTAGGCTCCTCTTTAACGGAAGAGAATGGAAGCAACACCAAAGAAGCTAAAATGAGAAGCCTGTATGGTTTGTTTGTAAGGGGCAATTTTCCATTACATGCACAAAATACAAATCTGTATGTGCTTCTCGGTGGCTCATATTCCGAGCTGAAACTGACAGAATCGCCGTCTGCCTCTAATCTGAGCGGGGTTACAAATATAACTGCCAGCGGTTTGTCCTATGCCTTTGGTGTAGAGTTATATGCCACACCGACGATGGCGGTAAACATCGAATACGTGCGTTACCTTAGCGATGACGAAGTTGATATTGGCGGTTTCGCATTGGGCTTCATTAAACATTTTAATGCACCAAAATTATATTAATATTCATATTGGTTTGGAGTCGTAAACACGCGGCTCCTGTTTAACACACGATATTTTCTACGTACTTCTCTCTTCCCTGTTAATTGCATATCTTAATTTGGACCAGAAGAGTTCACCCCTACTCCATAGACAGCTCTTGCAATCCTGTTAAATACACAATATTTTTGTCATACGATTCTGATTGCTTAAAATTCCCGGTGTAATCAGCTGATCATTTCAATAAAATAACACGACTGACAACGAGTGTAGTGTCTTAACCTGTATGACAATCATGGACAATAAAGAAAAGAAAAATTCATACGTAGCTCCCTTTCTGGCTATCGTTGTATTCGTTTCCCTTGCCCTGTTTCTTACTAAACCTCAGGAAGTAGATTCAACTCCTGAAAACTGGCGTACTAACTGGTTAGAACTTAATAGTATGTTGACCGGACGGCGTGCATTAGCGGCAGTGACGGTTAATAATTATATCTATGTCCTGGGCGGGGTTGATAAAAGGGGTCGTTATGTAAAGGAAGTAGAGTTTGCCAGAATTCTGGCTAATGGAAAGCTGGATAAATGGCAAAAAACGTCATCCCTTAACCAGGGGCGGTTTTATCTTGCAGCAGCCACTTCCAGTGGTTATATCTATGTGATTGGAGGTGGAAGCGGCCCCCTGGGAGACAATAACCAGCCGACAGCCGTTGTTGAAAAAGCAAAAATATTAACTGATGGCACCCTCGGACCCTGGAAATATGAGAAAGAAATGACAACACCTCGCCGGGGATTAAAAGTCGTTTCATATAATAATACAATTTATGCACTGGGAGGTTACAACGGAACATTTCTGACATCGGTAGAACACACTAACATTGGCAAAAATGGGATGTTATCCGACTGGGTTTTTGACAAGGAACAGGCAAAAATTGACCGTTATATTCATTCCGCAGCCATTGATAAAAACAATATCTATTTACTAGGCGGCCATGTACGTGGCAAGAACAAAATGAGTTACGGGGATATCGAAATGGCAGAGATAAAAGAGGATGCTTCACTGGCTCCCTGGCTTGTTGAGAAAACGACACTCAGATTGCCGAGGTTTATTGCCTCATCCATTGCTATGAATGACTACTTATATTTAATTGCAGGCCATAATGGTGCCAATCGATTGCACCAGGTTGAATT
>JAUWSG010000112.1 GCA_030610155.1 Gammaproteobacteria bacterium | reverse complement strand
GCGTTTTGAATCCGGCTTCAACATGACTACCATCACAGAATGGTTTATTAGCAGATGCACCACATCGACACAACGCTACCTGCTCACCGCTCCAGGCAAGCCTGCCACTGCCATTAATAATCGTTATGTTTCCTGACAATACAAGCGGACCATCTTTGATCGGTTTGATATGCAGTTTTCCGCCTTTAGATTCAAACCCCTCACCTTTTTCACCCACGGCACCATAATCCTGAAAATTCACTTTCTCATGACTATTGTCACAGAAAGGTTTATTTTCAGACTGCCCACAGCGACATAAGGCCGTTCTAAATGCGACACCTTCCATATCCCCTGCGGCGTCTTCAATATCAAGATCACCCCGTATAAAATAAGGGCCATTGTAGCTTACTGTAACAGTATTCTCTGCAGCAGGAGTTTCCCGGGTATCCGGCTCTTTTGCACTATAGGTCAATGCGCCGGTAGGACAGCGCTCAACAACATCTATTACATCTTCTAACGCAACCAGATCAGGCTGACACCAGGGCTGACGACCCGCAACAAATAACTCGCCTTTTGCACGACCACATTCTGCAATATGAATACAAAGCCGACCATCCCATACAACATCTAACTTATCCCCTGAAAATGTATACTTTTCTTTATCGCTCACCGTTTACCCTCCCTGATAATATTTATCTCTGTGGACAGATAATGCAGTATATCTACCGAATACAACAGTGAATCACCATAGATTGCATATAACCCAGGTATAAATCAACAAGAGGATACCGTAAAAATATGGAGCACCAACTAGATAGAAGCTGCCTTATCATGTACAGCCGTTTTGGGTTGCAAACATTGCTCAATTTGTTCTCGATTAAGTGATTCGTGTTCTTCCAGAGATGCAATCAGGCGTTTTAATTCTGGTTGTTTTTTCTCAATTATGTCTTTCGCACGTTGTTCAGCTTCAAGCACTAGTTGTTGCACTGCTTTATCAACCGCCTGTGCAGAAGCTTCGCTGAAATGTCTCGGTTGCGCCATCTCGCGCCCTAAAAAAGGGTGTTCTTCACTCTCTCGCAAATCAACCGGACCGATTTCTTTTGACATCCCCCAGCGTGACACCATGGCCCGCGCCAGCGAAGTTCCCTGGCGTATATCATCATCAGCACCGGAACTGAGACTATCGAGTAAAACCCTTTCCGCAGTTCTGCCTGCAAATATGACAGCAAGCCGGTCTCGCAAATATTCCTCCGGCAATGTATGACGTTCTTCCCTGGGTAATTGGTGCGTACTCCCTAATGATCGTCCACGCGGAATAATGGTGACTTTATACAGCGGGTCTGCATTTGGTAAAAAGAAGGCAACCAGCGTATGACCTGCTTCATGCACCGCAAGACGGTGCCGCTCCTCTGGCTTGATGGCCAGGGTACGCACGGTACCTAACAGTAATTTATCGCGAGCTTCATCAAAGTGTTGCATTTTTACCTTGTCATCTTTCTCACGTGCAGCAGTAATCGCGGCCTCGTTCACAAGGTTTTTCAAGTCCGCGCCAGAAAAGCCGGGTGTACCACTGGCAATTTTGGAAAGCTCAACATCGCCTGCCAGGGGAACCTTGCGGCCATGATCACGCAGAATTTTTTCACGATCATTCATATCAGGTAGATCAAGCATGACATGCCGATCAAAACGGCCCGGGCGAAGCAAGGCAGGGTCAAGCACATCAGGCCGGTTTGTTGCCGCAAGCACAATGACCCCTTGATTGCTTTTGAATCCATCCATTTCTGCAAGTATCTGGTTTAATGTCTGCTCACGCTCATCATGACCACCACCCAGTCCTGTTCCACGCGTGCGTCCGATACTGTCCAGTTCATCAATAAAAATAATACTCGGTGCTTGTTGCTTGGCTGTTTCAAATAATTTTCTGACACGTGATGCGCCGACACCGACAAAAACTTCGATAAATTCAGAACCCGTAATTGACAGGAACGGAACCCCGGCTTCACCCGACAACGCCCTGGCTAACAATGTCTTGCCTGTTCCCGGCGGCCCCATTAATAATACGCCGCGCGGCATTTCAGCACCTAATTTTCTGAATTGCGCCGGGTTTCGTAAATAATCCACTAACTCAGTCACTTCCCTTTTAGCACTCTCCTGGCCGGCAACGTCATCGAATCTTGTGTCCGGTATTTCTGTTTTACTGAAAGACCCACCAAGAAATTTATTCAAATCAGTCCTACCGCCGAGCCCGCCTCCTGCAATATTTTTAGTAGCACGCTGCATTATCCATAACCAGATACCAATGAATAAAATCCACGGCAGCAAACTGATTAACACCCTTGCCAGCGTGCCTTCAGCCTCAACTGGCATAACACGCACATCCACATTCCGGGCTTCGAGTTCTGGCAATAACTGTTCATCACCAAATGCAGGTATTTGAGTTTTAAACAACACACCCGTTTCTGCTTGTGGACCCATTTTCCGCGGATTAAACAGCTTGCCCTTCGCGATATTCCCGCGTAATTCGATATGCGCTACATGGCCACCGACAACCAGTGACTTGAATTCAGAATAAGATATGTCATGGACTTTTCCTGCAGGAGCCTGCTGCTGCGGGGTAAAAAGCAGATAAAACAGGGTCATTATCACAAGAGTAATGATTACACTGACTACCCAGCCTGGTAGTTTTACTTGTTTGTTATTGTCATTCATCACAGTTCCGCGGTTGTACTACATACTTTCCTGCTTTAGTTTATGAAAATATCAACTTGATTTGCTTTTAGTAATCAAGCTATCCACCAAATCCATAGGTATTGGGAAAACAATCGTATTTGTCCGTTCAGTTGCTATTTCTGTAAGCGTCTGCATGTAACGTAGCTGTATTGCCTGAGATTGTTTGGAGAGTGTCTGTGCCGCCGCAAGCAATTTTTCCGAGGCCTGCAACTCCCCTTCTGCATGAATGACTTTAGCGCGCCGAGCACGTTCGGCTTCCGCCTGTTTGGCAATCGCACGCACCATACTTTCATCCAGGTCGACGTGTTTGATTTCAACATTACTGACCTTAATGCCCCAGGCATCGGTCTGCTGATCAAGAATATTCTGCACGTCGGAATTGAGTCGTTCGCGCTCCGCCAGCATTTCATCCAGTTCATGCTGCCCAAGCACCGAGCGTAATGTTGTTTGTGCGAGTTGACTTGTGGCCGTGTAATAATCTTCAACCTGAATGATGGCCTTTTCAGGCTCAATGACGCGAAAATAAACTACCGCATTAACTTTTACCGACACATTATCTCGCGAGATCACGTCCTGGCTGGGCACATCCATCACGATAGTTCGCAGGTCGACCCTTTCCATTTGCTGAATGAGCGGGATGATGATGATAAAACCCGGCCCCTTCACTTTCCAGAAACGACCGAGCGTAAAAACCACGCCACGCTGATACTCTCGCAGAATTCTGATCGCGCTGGCTAAAAACAACACTACAAGTGCAAATACAACATAGAGTGTATATGTCGTCATAATTTATTCTCCTGTTGTGAAACAGCATGAGTCGTCGCCTGCATGGAATCATCCAAAGGTTCAACCTGCAGGGTCAGGCCTTTGACTTCAGTTACTTTGACCTGTTGTCCTTTGCATAAAGGCGTGTTTGTCAGCGCTATCCAGTTTTCGCTGTGAACAGACACCCGGCCCTTACGATTAAAATCATTGATCACAATGGCTACCGCGCCAATTAATTCTTCAAGGCCACTCACCACCTTACGTCGACGCGCCTTGATTGCCATGCCAATGACAAAAATAAAAATCAATACACTGATAATCGCAAACGTGATAATCACCGACAACTCAATGATAAAACCAGGCGCATCCGTATCCATAAGAATAATGGATCCAAAAACAAAAGCCACAAGCCCGCCTATCCCCAGCATACCGAAACTGGGCTGAAAAGCTTCGCCCACCATTAAAGCAACACCCAACAATATAAGCCCCATGCCGGCATAGTTGACTGGCAACATCTGAAAGGAATAAAGCGCCAGCAACAAGGCAATCGCGCCGACGGTGCCGGGTACGATAGAACCGGGGTTTGAGAATTCAAATATCAAACCATAGATGCCAACCAGCATCAGGATATAAGCAATATTAGGATTAGTAATCACGCTGAGAAATCGACTGCGCCAATCTGGATCAATTTTCTCAATTACCAGTCCAGTAGTATGCAAGGTACGTTTTTCGCCATGCACGAGAACTTCACGCCCGTCTATTTGTTTCAGCAAATCGGTCACGTTCGATGCAATGATATTAATAACATTTATTTTTAATGCATCGTTTGCAGGCAGACTGGCCGCTTCGCGTACGGCTTTTTCCGCCCAGTCCTGATTACGACCATGCAGTTGTGCCAGGCCACGGATATACGCGACAGCATCATTGACCAGCTTATGTTTCATAGCATCATCAGTTGCATCGCCCGCAACCTGGTCGTTTTTATCTTTAGCTGTTTTCCCGGGTGTCGGTATCCCGCCAATCTTAACCGGCGTTGCAGCACCCAGATTGGTGCCGGGAGCCATGGCGGCAATGTGGCTGGCATACAGGATATAGGTACCGGCACTGGCTGCACGTGCACCTGTCGGGGCGACATAACTTGCAACAGGCACGGTAGAATTGGTGATATTTTTAATAATCCCGCGCATGGCCGTATCCAGGCCACCCGGCGTATCAATACGGATCACAACCAGTTCAGCATGACGTTGAGCTGCGGTTTGCAGTGCCCGTTCAACATAATCATCTGTTGCCGGGCCAATTACCTCTTCTACGGTAAGTTGAACAATAGGACCAGTAACATTGTTAGCAGAAATACTATTATTAGAAAAAAAAACCAGTAGAAACCCGACCGTGATAAACAGCGGCATAATGACGAAAAGTCCTTTCAGTCTCATCATTGCTGGATTTCCTGTAATAATATAATAATCATAGCGTTTATAGAATCCGTTTGCTATGCACAAAAAAGTTGAATGCGTATGGATGGTAGCCGGCCTCATATTTTCAACATGAAACTCACACGGGGTTCCGCAGACTATTGATTTACCGACAGAAAATACCGACAAGCTCTAGTGTATAACAGCCACTTTTACAGGCTTATGTTATTTTCCTTATTATGGCGCATGAGAAGCCTTGCCCTCTTGACTTTATTCTTTTTGCTTACCATATTTAAATTAAGGAGGCATATTGCCACATGAAAAAGCTGCGTAGAATCATTGCGGGTTTCCTGATTTTCCTCGGCGGGCTGATCTGGTGGTTAGCCCCGGAAACGCCTGGCGGAATTATAGTTTTGATCGTTGGTGTTATTGTTGAAATAATCGGTATTTCTCTTGAGCATAACAAAGAGAAGAAAAATGGCGATTAACAATAAACCACTGCATGGACATTTACACTCGCAACACAATGTCCTGATCAGTATTGCAATGGCCACATTTGTTTGTATGCACGCAAATACCGCTTACGCAGTCAGTCATGAACCATGCAGCCTGTGTCACCTCTCCGACCCACCCGCGGCTGATGGTTCAGATATTATCCAGGCACTACCGGACCTTTGTATCAGTTGCCATCCTGACAGAACGGGCGATAAAGAACATGTCATCAACATCCCGCCCAGTGGCCCCATACCCAATACGCTGCCGCTGCTCAACGGACTAATAAGTTGCACCAGCTGTCACGATTATCACGGCACGACTGCGGGCATGTTACGGCTACCAAAAGAAACCTTGTGTTTTGCGTGTCACAAAAGGTAATAAATGGTGACGCGTTATTTTTCATCTACCTTTTTGTCAACCTCGGCAAAATCATGGCGCAGCTTTGCAAATTGCTCAAGACGCTGTTGCACCAGGCTATTAATGCTGCCGTCGGGATAAATACCTTCATCATTCATTTCTCCTGCATTGATACCGGTCAACAAAGTTATTGCTTCATCGATATTACTGACAGGATACAGGTGAAATTTTCCTGCCGATACGGCATCGACAATCTCTGCGCGAAGCATCAAGTGTTTGACGTTTGATTCAGGGATAACAACACCCTGCGTCCCCGTCAAACCCTGCAATGAGCAGACATCAAAAAATCCCTCAATCTTTTCGTTCACGCCACCAATAGCCTGCACCTGTCCACGCTGATTCACTGAACCGGTGACCGCCATCCATTGATGAACAGGTTTATCTGCGAGCGAACTCAATAACGCACATAACTCACCCACCGAGGCACTGTCACCCTCCACCTCACCATAAGATTGCTCGAACACCAGGCTGGCGGTAAGGGAAAGTGGATGATGTTTAGCAAAACGCTCACCAAGGAAGGAAGATAAAATCAATACCCCCTTGGAATGAATGGCGCCACCTAACTCGACTTCACGTTCGATATCGACCATCTCACCACCACCCACCCGGGCTGTTGCTGTTATGCGGAAGGGTTGGCCGAAAGCGAAACTGCCCAACTCTGTCACTGCAAGACCGTTTACCGTTGCAACCGCTTCTCCTGCGGTATCGATCAACAGGGTGCCGCGCTGAATTTGTTCATAGGCGCCTTTGCGCAATCGATCATTTCTATAAATCTGGGCATCGATGGCATGTTGCACATCTTCCCTGGTCACCAGCTTCTGTTTTTCTTCACGTGCCCAATGCTCTGCCTCATTCATTAAATTGGTGACACTGAGAAGATGATTGGAAAGTTTCTCGGCATCCTGCGCTAATCTGGCACTGTGTTCAATAACACGCTCAACGGCCTCTCGTTTGAATGGCAACAATTTTTCACGCAGCACTATGGTTGCAATCATTTGAGCATAAAGCGCCTGATTATCCTCAGTTCTATCCATGCTGTTCTCAAAATCTGCGGTGACCTTGAATAGCTCCTGAAATTCCGGGTCATATTCGTATAGCAAATAAAACAGCCGACGCTCACCCAATAACACCACCTTAATATCTAATGGTATAAGTTCTGGCTCCAGGGAAACGGTACTAATCAGGCCCAACATTTGACCAAGCGCCTGAATCTCTACCTCATGATCGGTCAGCGCCCTTTTCAAACTCTCCCAGGCATAGGGCTGCCTGAGAAGCTTGTCTATACCCAGTATCAAATATCCGCCATTGGCCTTATGCAAATCTCCCGCTTTGATAAGCTTGAAATCCGTAATAAGCGTGCCCATTTGAGCGATGTGTTCAACGCGACCCACCAGCTTGTCGTGTGAAGGACTATCTTCATATATAACAGGCAGGCCTTTTTGTTCGCTATTATCTACCAGCAGGTTTATCTCGTAACGACCAAAAATTTCTGCGTCAGTCGGCACAGCACCTTCAGCAGAGGATGCCTCGCCTACTGCCAGAAATTCATAAGCATGCTCAAATACATCTTTTCGCAGTTTTTCGATATATTCACTGACACTGGGAATGTCGTCGTATTCCTTTTTAAAATCATCGATGAGCACCCCTACAGCGGACTTGGCAACTTCACGATTCAGCTCTCTTATTTTCTTTCTGGTTTCACGCTTCCATTGGTGAAACTGCCGAATAATGAGATCGAGCTTTTCTTGTAGCACCGCAGTAATCTCTTCGATATGTCGACGTTTTTCCTCTGTCAGATGCGCAAACTCTTCTGGTTTTAATACACTGCCCTTTATCATCGGCTCAAAAGAAAAACCACGAGGCGTTCTGAGCAGGTGAATATCATGCGACTTTGCTTCCTCGACCAGCTCCTTCAAGGCCTGTTCACGGCGTTCAGTCAGATCCTCGCCGATCTCTTCGCTTTGCATCTGGTATTGCTCAGAACCAAAAGCTGAGGTCAATACGCTTACCAGATCTTCCATTAATTCCCTGGTATCCTGACGCAGAACTTTCCCCTTGCCTGCCGGTAAACTCAATGCTTTTGGTTTTTGGGGATTATCAAAATTATTGACATAACACCAATCGTCAGGAGTAGGCGCATCCGCAGCCTGCTGCTCCAGATACTGCCGTATCGTTGAACACTTCCCCATGCCAGAGGGGCCCATAACGAACAGGTTGTATCCATCACGCTGAATGCCCACCCCAAATTGCAATGCTTCCAGCGCCCGCTCCTGGCCTGGGATTTGTTCCAGCTCTGCGAGCTCCTCCGTTGTCTTAAATTTGAGACTGGAAAGGTCGCAGTGGGCATACAGCGAACTGGCCGGTAATGATTTTATTTTTTGTGTTTTTTTCCTGATCATAACTATCAATATACTTTTTCGATCACATATTTGCGAGCACACTTTCATGACCTTAATTACTGACAGAGGATTGACGCTCAATATTTAGGCATGACACTCATTCTAAACCCTTTATACGCGCTTCCGCCCCAACACATATTTGCTTAACACCGGGAAGTATATAGTGGTCACATTTACAGGCTTGTGCCATATTCTTAACAAGGACAAAGGGAAACCTGTTCTAGTGAAATTATGCCTGTCAATAGTATTAACCCGCATAGGTATGTCCAAATGTATGCACTAGAATTAATAGAATGAAAGCCATATTTCTCGGGAAATCAGCCACTACGCAAAACTAATGATGAAATCGCTATTTTTAAAACGTGAACATTTCCAGAGCCTTATTAACGCTTTAAAAAGTAGCGGATATAAGGTTATTGGGCCTAAAGAAGAGCACGGCACCATTGTTTATAAAAATTTGAATTTTACAGAAGAACTCCCGCAAGGTGTTCAGGACGAACAATCACCGGGCAAATATCGTCTGAAAAAAATCAACAATGGCCGCTGGTTTAGCTGGTCGAATGGTCCGCAAGCCATTAAACCGAACCTGTTTTCACCCAGGGAGTTCATATGGCGGGCAATACGTGATGAAAAAAATAAATTACAGTTCACTCAGATCCAGCCGGAAATAACACCTACCGCTATCATTGGTGTACGTGCCTGCGATCTGGCAGCCCTCAAGCTTCAGGACCAGCATTTCATCGAAGGTGAGTATATAGATCAATATTACGAAGCGCGCCGTAAAAAATTATTTATCATCGGCGTGAATTGTACACATTCTGCGGACACCTGCTTTTGTGCATCAACCGGAGATGGCCCCGAAGCCAGTAGTGGGTACGATATTTTACTTACCGAACTGGACACCGGGTTCATTATTTCCAGTGCCAATGAGCAAGCTAAAAATATTACAGATCAGCTTGAACTTGTCGCAGCAAATAATGAACAACTCGCTGAAGCCAGACAACAAATACAACATGCGGCGACACAACAAAAAAGAACACTTCCCGGCCGCAATCTGCGTGACATGCTTTTTTCCAGACTGGATCATCCTCAATGGGAGGATCTCACAAAACGTTGCCTCGCATGCGGTAACTGTACGGCGGTATGCCCAACCTGTTTCTGTCACAGCGAACATGACGAAACACCATTAAACGGCAATGATGTTACGCATTATCGCCAATGGAGCTCCTGTTTTACACAAGAACATAGCTACATGCATGGGCTGGTTATCCGGGCAGAAACAAAATTGCAATATCGTCAATGGTTAACACACAAGCTTGGGAGCTGGCATGATCAATATGGTCGCGCCGGCTGTGTAGGCTGTGGCCGTTGTATCACCTGGTGCCCGGCCGGTATCGATATAACAGAAGAAGCCCATGCAATTTGTGGAGAAGACTATTGTGGTGACTGAGGTGGAAAAAACAATGCATAACCCCTACCTGCCCGATGCCGCTGAAGTCATTGAACGTATTCAGGAGACGCAAACTGTATTTACCTTACGCCTGGC
>JAUWSG010000196.1 GCA_030610155.1 Gammaproteobacteria bacterium | reverse complement strand
TTCCTGACGATGTGGTAATCGACACCGAAGGCCAGGCTGGTGTTTTCGTCAATTTTGAAGGCAATATTGGGGTTAACGTTAATCAACTCCAGCTTGCTTTGCTCGGGTTCAAACGGGTCGGTCAGGCCGGCAAACGCGGCAAAGGTCTCATCAGGCCATTTTGTTTCGAGGCCGAATGGTGTAGTGATGGAAATTCCCCAGCTTGTTTCTGCATCGATGTGATCCATGAAATAGCCGCTGGGCAGGAAAACGCTGGGTGCGCCTTTACTCTCTGTGGCGGTGCCCAGATCAGGATCGGCATCAAAGGTGGGTCGGGCGTTAACAAGGCTGACAATGAGTACACGCTTGTCGTGAAAGGCCATTGCCGCGGGATTATAGGGCAGCGCTCCCTCTGTTTTAGTATCTGCCACTAGCGCATTGGAGGCCGCAAGCCCGGCAATGGAAACCTCGGGAATGCGGACTCCCGAGGCAAAAGTACTATTTGCTGATATCAGGCTGGCAAAGAGTGCACCCGTTAACAATTGTCGCAGAGGATATTGAGTCATATTTCCTTTCCTGGAGTGATAAACACCAATCGTGGCGCATCGATTATAGCCAAAAGCAGAGCTTATTTTAGGTTGAATGTAGCGTGGTATATCTCAGTTAAAAAATATCTATATTCTTATACAGGAAACCAGTATATTTAGGCGGTTAATTGGCATTTACCTGCCATGCAGGTTGGCAGTAATGAGCCGGACTGGTCAGTATGTGCCGACGCTCTAGCGGGCAAAAATATTTTGAAAGTACGCAAGTTATATAAATGTAATCGGAGGGAGTAGCATGAAAGGAATAACGAAAAAACTTCTTACAGCAGCAGCTACCGCTGCACTGTTCACGCCAATGGCGGCCATGGCGACTAATGGCTACTTCGGTCATGGTATTGGCATGAAATCCATGGGTATGGGCGGTGCGGGTATTGCCATGGCACAGGATGCATTGGCTTCAGCCACCAACCCGGCAGCGGCTGCATTGACAGGCAATCGCATTGATTTTGGTTTGAATATATTTAACCCAGAACGTTCGATGAAGATTTCGGGTAGTCCTGCTCCAGGTGCTAACGGGGATTATTCTGGCGATCAGAGACCAATGTTTCTTATTCCCGAGTTTGGTTACAACCGTGATTTGGGTAATGACATGGCCTTTGGATTAACGGTTGTTGGCCGTGGCGGTATGAACACATCCTATAATAAAGTTAATCCATTGTTCGGTTCGACTAAAGCGGGAATTGATCTGGCGCAGCTTTATATTTCGCCAACGTTTGCGATGAAGCTGAATAAGGATCATTCGGTTGGTGTCACACTGAATGCAATTTATCAACGCTTCAAGGCAGAAGGTCTGGAAAATTTTGCAGTTGCACCACCAGCAGGCCCATCTGCCGACCCGGCAAATGTAACCGGTGGTGACTATAGTTCTTCAACTGGGTTTAGCCTTGGTCTTGGTTGGTCTGGGAAAGTTTCACCAACTTTAACTTTAGGTGCAACGTATACCACCAAAGCTGATATGAGTGAGTTTGATGATTATGCTGGCCTGTTTGCCGAACAGGGTAATTTTGATATTCCGGCCACTGCCGGAGTGGGTATTGCTTTTGAGGCAACGCCAACTACAACGGTAGCTCTTGATGTCACCAAAATTTACTACAGTGGCGTAGATTCAATTGCTAATCCTTTGTTGCCTAATCTGTTTACCGATGGGATTGGTTCAGACAATGGTGCTGGTTTTGGCTGGGAAGACATGACGGTTTTCAAGCTGGGTGTTTCTTGGCAGATGGACAAGGATCTCGTGTTGCGTGCTGGCTATAACCATGGCGAAAACCCGATTCCAAGTTCTGAAACTTTCTTTAACATCCTCGCTCCGGGTGTTGTTGAAGACCACATTACTTTAGGTGCAACCAAAACATTGGCCAATGGTGGTGAATTGACCTTCATGTTTATGCATGCCTACGAAAAAGAAGTTAAGGGTTCAGGTTCAATTCCTGCTGCGTTTGGTGGGGGTGAGGTTGATATCAAGATGTCGCAAAATGCTGTTGGCATTGCCTACGGTTGGGATATGTAGCATCTGCTGAAGCAGTATCTGTAACAGTAAAAAGGGCGTGCACTGCACGCCCTTTTTTATTGTCTGCATTTCCCACGTCCATGTGGGTCATGCAGGAGGTACGAGCCCATGGAGAAGATGAGACCGGAACGGTCGAGAGGCTGGCCTGGGCCACGGCCGAGACCAATCTGCATGGAGCAGATTGGGACAACCAAAGGTTGCCCGTAGGGCGAACACCAGGATGGTGTGAGTCAGCGGCTTTAACCAGCTCCATATGGATAGTGTGAGTCAATGATTCTTTATTTGTCGGGCTCATGTTTATATTGTCGATCAGTTATTTGCCAAAATTGATGTGCTACGGCGGTTGTCGGAAGTGGCCCCTCTATTTTTGCCCTGGAACATCGCGTTGTGTAAAGGGTATTAAACAGGGTGGGCGGATCGATGGAAACCTGGTTTTAACCTGAAAATTATAGATATCATTGAATGAGATATGCAGGATAATGGTTATTGTTTTCCGCAATACAGAGGGGCGAATTTTTTGCAAATACCCAATGTGACCCAGTTCACATTTTGACAATTTTTTAATACGCTTATGAGAAGCAAGGGAAATTGTTAACCCGTTGATTCAATAACTATAAACGGTATATTTTGCCGCGTTATTCGTAAAACCGGACACCTAAAACTCATGGAATGATATATGCCAAATCACTTTCAAGTTGACAGGGATTTCGGGGCTATGCTAAAAATCAACTCAAGTAATAGGGAAATAACACTGTTGTTGTCTGGAGACATTTATACGTGAGCAATGTATTATCTCATCAGACAGCATTTAGACTAAACAGCATTTAGACTAAATAGTTTGAGCATTGACCTTAAATAAATACGAGACCATAGGGGGTTTCAAAATGAAACAGTTCGTGAAAGCGTCGCTTGCGACAGTAGTGCTGGGAGCGGCATTAGTATTTGCCGGTACAGCGACAGCAGGTATTACCAATACCAAACATTTCCTGGGCTCAGCTGGTCCTGGACCCAATACAGTGAGCGCAGCTGATAATGCCGAGATTTGTATTTTCTGCCATACGCCTCATGGTGGTGATACTGGTGCAGCGGTGCCATTGTGGAATAAGGTGCTTTCTACTGCCACTTTCCAGACTTATGACGAGATAGGTACTTCCACTCTGGATGCGGGTATTGTTGATGTCGGCTCCGTCTCTATTGCTTGTCTGACCTGTCATGATGGTACACAGGCCCTTGATAACATTCTTAACGATTCAGGTTCTGGTGGTTATGATTCAACTGGCGGCGGTCCTGGTGGTTTGGGTTACACCTGGACATCAACAGATGGCTCCCTGAATACAGCTACTGGTACATTCCAGAACAGTGTTGATGATGGCGGGGATAACATTTTTATGATTGGTACCGATCTGCGTAACGATCACCCGATTGGTGTGCAGTACGGCGGTGGTGGTGTAAGCGGTGGTACTCTTACTACGCGTGATACAGACTTCACTACACCTGTCCGTATCGGTACCCAGAATCGCTGGTACGTGGATAATCCGTTAAGTGGTACCACAGGAACCTTTGATAAATGGGATTTCAAACTTTATACCCGTGATACAAGCGGTCAGACTTCCCGAAATAATGTTCCTTTAGCGGGTGCGCCAGAGCCGTTTGTGGAATGTGGTTCATGTCATGATCCACATCTTGAAACCACTACGTTCCTGCGTATTGATCCTCTTGATAACCCTGCTGGCGATCGTTCAAACTCAGGTAGTAGAGTTTGCCTGGCTTGCCATACTAAGTAAGGGCGATAGTTAGACGTTAATCTGAACAAGGCTGGCAGTCTGGTAAAATAACCAGACTGCCAGCCTTTTTCTTTGTCTTCGATTTTTGTTTGGTATTTTTTCTTGCGGATTTTGGTTGCCGCAGTACAGGTGTTTAACGAATATGAATATTATTAACTGGAAAAGCTTGTTTGGTATCGTGTTGTTGGCCTGTTTGCCTATGTTGGCGCAGGCTGGAGAGTTGGCTCAGGCTGGCGAAAGTAAAGCCGATTCTGTGTCAAAGCAAAAACAGGTCACTAAAGGGCCTGATTACATAGCGATTGTGGGTGGGAAACGTATTGATATGGTTGATTATATTGGTGCGTTACGCAAAGGGATGCGTGAGCGTTTTTATCACGGCAAAACGCCTGAGGGTGAGCTGAAAAAATTTCGTAAGGAAATTGCTGAAAAACTGGTTGTACGGTTTTTATCTGTCCAGGAAGCAAAGCGTCGTGGTATCAAGCCGGATTCAGCGAGGGTACTAAAAACTGTTGAGGCATTTGATGCAAGATATAAAGATGATCCGAAGTGGCCAAAGGCGCGTAAAGAGGTGCTCAGGCAACTGAAAGAAAAATTGCAGGATGATAGTCTGGCAATGTTGCTGGAAGAACAGGTTCGTAACGTACCTGCACCAACCGAAACCGAGCTGCGCAGTTATTACCAGAAACATACCAAGTTGTTTACAACCCCTGAACGGGTGCGTGTGTCGATCATATTGTTAAAGGTCGATCCTTCCTCAGGCAGCGCTGTATGGCAGCAGGCAAGCAAGGAGGCCAATGACATTCTGGGCAGAATAAACAAGGGTGCGGATTTTGCAGATATGGCGAGAATCCATTCCAGTGATGAGTCTGCTAAAAATGGTGGTGATATGGGGTATGCTCATTCGGGAATGCTGGGAGACAATGCGCAGAAGGTTCTGAATATCATGGAGCCCGGGGAGTTGTCGTCACCTGTTATATTGTTAGAAGGTGTTGCGTTATTTCGCCTGGAGGACCGTGTGAAGCCAGTGCTGAACCCTCTGAAATCAGTCAGGGAGCGTGCTCTTAAATTGTATCATCGTGATCAGGGTGAGCAGGTCTGGGAAGCTTTGGGTAAAAAACTGCAAGAAGAAATAAAAATTGAATACAATGACGCTCCATGGCGGTAGCCTGAAGGTATAGCGTCACGGTCTTAAATAAACTGGGACGTTGATGGCATGCTCAGACGATGGGTTTGTCTTTAGTCTGTGTATTTGGGCCGTATTGGTAGCGCGTGAATTAGAACAGCGGTAATGAGGTAATGTAAAATGGGGGGA
>JAUWSG010000011.1 GCA_030610155.1 Gammaproteobacteria bacterium | reverse complement strand
TACAGGCACGGCTTCCTGAATTTAAGGCGCTGGGCGCAACGCTGGTCGGGATTTCGCCTGAGACCCCCGATGTTTCGTTGACGACGGTTGAGAAAAACAATCTTGAATTTGAGGTGCTGAGTGATGTTGGTAACCAGGTGATTAAAGAGTATGGATTGTTATGTGTCGTTGATGAAAAAATGCGACCGTTATACCTCGAATGGGGAATCGATGTTCCTGCAGCCAATGGCGATGGTACCTATGGCTTACCCATCCCAGCAACTTTTGTAATTGATCGTCAGGGCATAATTCATGCGGCACATGTAGACAAGAATTATATAAATCGTATGGACCCCGGCGATATTATCGAGGCGCTGAAGGGAATTCAGGTGTGATGTTCCGGAAGAGCAGGAAGAGATAATTTTGTTTAAAAAAATTTAAAAAAGGATAATGTGATGCCAAAGGAAATGAATTTATTTACATCAATAAAACTGGGTGACATCGAATTACATAACAGGATGGTCATGGCGCCTTTGACACGTAATCGGGCAGGTGATGGGAATGTGCCCCAGGACATGAATGTAAAATATTATGAACAGCGCGCATCAGCCGGATTAATTATTACGGAAGCGTCCCAGATTTCGCCGCAAGGTGTGGGTTATCCTGCAACACCCGGCATTCATTCCAGTGAGCAAATTGAAGGCTGGAAGCGTGTAACAGACGCCGTCCATAAACAAGGAGGCTGTATTGTTTTACAGCTATGGCATGTGGGTCGCATATCACATCCTTCGTTACAACCTGAAGGTAGACTTCCGGTTGCACCCTCTGCCATCAAGCCGGACGGTGAAGCGGTGACCTATGAAGGCATGAAGCCGTTTGAGACGCCACGTGCACTTGAGCTGGCAGAAATACCCGGCATTATCGAGCAGTATCGTCTTGCGGCGAAAAATGCCAGGCAAGCGGGTTTTGATGGTGTTGAAATACATGCGGCGAATGGCTACTTGCTGGATCAGTTTTTACGCGATGGTTCAAACAAACGCACGGATGCTTATGGAGGTAGTCTGGAAAATCGTGCCCGTTTGTTAATGGAAGTCACACAAGCGGTTGTTGATGTTTGGGGAGGTGGTGCCGTTGGAGTAAGGATCTCCCCACTGAATCCCTTTAACAGTATGTCAGATTCAGACCCGCAAAAAACATTTGATTATGTCGCCGAACAATTAAATCAGTTTGACCTTGCCTATTTGCATGTAGTGGAAATAGCAATGGAGGGTGCTGCTGAGGTGCCCGATTTTGATTTCACTCAATTGCGAAAATCTTTTAACGCAAGCTATATTGCCAATGGTGGTTATACCAGGGAGCGTGCTGAATCTGCGCTTGCCAGTGGTGGAGCAGACCTGGTGGCATTTGGTGTTTTGTTTTTATCAAACCCGGATTTACCCGAACGTTTTGCGAAAAACCTCAGTTTGAATGAGCCGGATGTAAGCACCTTTTATGGTGGGTCGGAGACGGGTTACACAGACTACCCATTTTATCATTAGTTTACGCGGCTGAATTTATTAGGTTATGATCTGGCCCGCAGCGCATTCTTGTCGCGTGTGCGGGCCAGATTGCATTAAAGCTGCTCAATTATTGCTCATCATCAGGGAAGGTGAAAGTAAATATTGTATAAAATTTACCTGAATAATCATTACTTTAAGTAGTCCTTTATGCTTATTTAAGATTTTTATCCGTTTTTTGTTTGATACTTGTATAAGAAATCACTCAATAAATGAATCAATTCCCCGATAAAGGATCTGAGAGTAAACCACTGATAATAGTCAACTAAGCTGGTTTGCATGTTGTCGTATTGGATATTGCAGACCTTGTATGTGCTTTTTTCAGCCACAATGTTGCTTGACAGTTTGGGGTAATAGACTTTATTTCTATACAGTGGGTCGGGCTTTACGAATGAATTTAATTAATTTTGGTATAAAAAAAGAAGATGTATAAAGTTTATGGGTAAATCTCTGGTTATCGTTGAGTCGCCGGCTAAAGCCAAAACCATCAATAAATATTTGGGTAAAGACTATATAGTCAAATCCAGTGTTGGCCACATTCGTGATCTGCCAACCAGCGGCAGTGCCGCTTCCAAAGCGATGACACCTTCAGATCGTGCCAAACTTGCCGCTGCAGCACGCAAGTTACCAGAAAAGGAACGTGAAACGCTTAAGGCAAAGCGTGCGCAAGCTGCCTTGATTAATCGTATGGGTATTGATCCTGAGCATGGCTGGAAGGCAACCTATGAAATTATGCCTGGCAAGGAAAAAGTTGTTCAGGAATTGCAGAAGCTGGCAGCGAATGCTGATGTCGTTTATCTCGCGACTGACCTCGATCGCGAAGGAGAGGCGATCGCCTGGCACTTGCGTGAAGCGATAGGTGGTAAGAAATCAGATTATAAACGTGTTGTATTTAATGAAATCACGCGCAAGGCAATTCAATCAGCATTTGATCGTCCGACGAAACTTGATTTGAACCATGTGCATGCGCAGCAAACCCGACGTTTTCTTGATCGTGTTGTTGGCTTTATGCTGTCCCCCATGTTGTGGAAGAAAGTGGCCCGTGGATTATCTGCCGGGCGTGTACAGTCTGTTGCGGTTAAATTGGTTGTTGAGCGTGAAAGGGAAATTAATAAGTTTAATCCAGAGGAATACTGGGAAGTTAAAGCAGAGCTGAATACCCCGAAAGGTGGTGATTTAGTCATGCAGGTTGTTAAAGAAAACGAAGAAAAATTTCGCCCCAATGATAAGAAATCAACTGATGCTGCATTAAGTATTCTTGAAAAAGCACAATATAAGGTTGCCAATCGCAAGACCCGTCCTTCAACCAGTAAACCGAAAGCGCCCTTTATTACTTCGACACTACAGCAATCCGCCAGTACACGGCTCGGTTTTGGCGTTAAAAAGACCATGATGATGGCGCAGCGACTCTATGAGGCAGGTTATATTACCTATATGCGTACCGATTCGACTGCCTTGAGTAAAGATGCGGTTGAAGCCTGTCGCGAATTTATTGACAGAAAATACGGCAAAAAATATTTGCTGGATAAACCCATAGTGTATACCAGCAGTGAAGGTGCACAGGAAGCGCATGAGGCAATACGCCCCTCAGATGTCAATGTCATGAAGTCGGACCTGGAAAAGATGGATGACGATGCTGTGCGTTTATATGAGTTGATCTGGCGCAGATTTGTTGCCTGTCAAATGCCACCGGCAAAATATGATTCCACGACATTGACTGTGCAAGCAGACAAGTATGAGTTAAGCATTGCGGGTCGGACACTTGTTTTTGATGGCTGGACCCGGGTCCTCAAACCAGGTGGAAAAGGTGATGATGATATTATCCTGCCGGAAGTCGGTGAGAATGATGTGCTTGATCTCATCAAGCTTGATTCTTCTCAGCATTTTACCAAGCCCCCTCCGCGATATAGTGAGGCCAGCCTGGTCAGAGAACTGGAAAAACAGGGCATAGGCCGACCGTCTACCTACGCAAGTATTATTTCGACTATTCAGGACCGTGGTTATGTGTCTACGGTTGGTCGTCGATTTTTTGCGGAGAAAATAGGTGGTATCGTCACGGACCGCCTTGACGAGTGTTTTGGTGATTTAATGGACTATGGTTTTACCGCCGGCATGGAAGAAAAGCTGGATGATGTTGCCAAAGGTAAGAAAGAATGGACCGATGTGCTCGACAATTTTTATAAAGGTTTTAAAAAGCAATTAAAAGCTGCGGATAATGACAAGACAGGCATGCGCAGTAATGATCCGACTGAAACGGATATTCCGTGCCCGAAATGCGGTCGACATATGATGGTGCGGGTAGGTTCAACTGGTGTTTTTCTTGGTTGCTCCTGATATAGCTTGCCACCGAAAGAGCGTTGCAAATCGACGATCAACCTTATCCCTGGCGATGAAGTGAGTTCGAAAGACGAAGACGGGGAAGAAGAAGCCAGGGCATTGCGGAAAAAACAGGAACATAAATGTCCAAAATGTAAAAAAGCAATAATGAATGATTATTTGATCGATGAAGATCGAAAGCTGCATATTTGCAGTACCAACCCTGATTGTTCCGGTTTTGAAGTTGAAATGGGCAAATTCCATATCAAGGGTTATGAAGGTCCCATTGTGGACTGTGATAAATGTGGCGCTGACATGCAACTCAAGTCAGGTCGTTTCGGAAAATATTTTGGTTGCACCAACGAGGAATGCAAGAACACCCGGAAATTAATGCGTAATGGTGAAGTCGCTCCACCCAAGGCAGACCCTGTGCATATGACGGAATTACCGTGTGAAAAATCGGACGGTTATTTTATTTTACGCGATGGTCTGGCAGGTATTTTTCTGGCTTCCAGTTTATTCCCTAAATCACGCGAAACCAAAGCCCCGCTGGTAGAAGACTTGCTCCGGCGTCGCGAAGAGCTTGATCCCAAGTTTGCTTACCTGTGTGAAGCACCTGTTAAAGATGATCAGGGTAACCCTGCTGTCATTCGCTATAGTCGCAAGAACAAAGAACAGTACATTATGTCAGAAGTAGATGGCAAGGCGAGTGGCTGGACGGCGCATTATATCGATAAAAAATGGGTTGTTAGTAAAAAGAAAGCTGTCGCCAAGAAGAAAGCAGCGAAAAAGAAGACGGCCAAAAAGAAAGTAGCCAGGAAAAAAACGGCAAAGAAAAAAGCTAAAAAGAAAACCGCTAAAAAGAAAGCGGCCTCCAAATAACGCCATACTGTTCCCTGTTTATGTGGTCGCTGGCCATTATGCCCGGGAGATCCGGGTAGGGTGCGTATTACGCACCAGGGAGCAATAACCTGCCACAATGGTGCGTAATACGCACCCTGCGTCGTAACACTGTCAATCCTGCAGGTCCGCCACTATTTCAGAGCTTATAGTTCTTTCTCAATCGCCATATGCCTGCCATAATGATACGGTATACATGCCATGCCTGCGGTCCTCGCTGGTATTTGTGATCTCAGGTTCACTCATGTCACGGATTGTCGTTGTGAAGATGTGCACGTCATGTAGTCGATATCAGGCATAAACAATGAAATCAGATGCAGATAAACTCTTAAAGAAGCATGAAAAGCTTGTTCATTCTGAAATGCAGAAGGTGGAGTCGCATGTACAGAGAAACGCAGGTGACTGGATAATAAACACCTTGATGATTGAGGGATGCAATGTGCCTTTTAAATTCAAACGTAAAAATCCATATAAAAATCTCAAAGGGCAGCGTGTGAATTTGACTTATTACCCTGACGCAGAGAATGTAGCGGGCTTTGACATTGAGATAATGACAGTTGTCAGGGTTAAGATATCCTGAGTGCTAAGCCTGCAGTTTATCATCGTTACATTTGTCGAAAAATTTAATAAGCCGGAGTTATTATGGATATAAAAGTGTTAGCGACGGTATTTTCAGTAGTATTTATCGCAGAGCTGGGGGATAAAACACAGTTGGCGACACTATTGTTTGCGGCAGACAAAGAGGTCAGTAAGTGGTCAGTTTTCTTTGGTGCATCGCTCGCACTCATTGTTGCATCCGCTATCGGAGTGTTAGCAGGTGGGCTGGTATCCCAGTATGTTAGCGAAAAGTATTTGAATTATCTGGCGGGTATGGGTTTTGTCCTTATTGGGATCTGGACGCTCATCAGAGCATGAAGCAGTATACTGGTGTTGTGTTAGCTAGTTGTTAGAAGATACAGCGTATAACTTTGTGAAATCTACAGGAAAGGAACCCTATTCATATCATGAATACACTATATTGGTACGATTACGAAACTTTTGGCCTTGATCCAAAAAGTGATCGGATAGTTCAGTTCGCGGGTGTGCGAACTGATGAAGACCTGAATATTGTCGGTGAGCCGCTCATGCTTTATTGCAAGCCGGCAAATGATGTGTTGCCGAACCCGGAGTCCTGTCTTATTACCGGTATCACACCACAGCTGGCATTGGAAAAGGGTGTTATTGAAGCGGAGTTCATTGAGCAGATAAATCAGGTGTTCTCTGAACCGGGTACCTGTGTGGTCGGTTATAATAGTATTCGCTTTGATGATGAGTTTACCCGTTATTCTTTATATAGAAATTTCCTTGATCCGTATGCAAGAGAATGGCAAAACGGAAATTCCCGCTGGGATCTTCTTGATGTAGTGCGTTTGACACGTGCATTGAGGCCTGAAGGTATCGAATGGCCGTTTTATACTGAAGGAGAGAGGGAAGGCAGGCCAAGTTATCGGTTAGAGGACTTGGCGGTTGCAAATGGTATCGCTCATGAGTCTGCGCATGATGCTCTGTCTGACGTCTATGCCACTATCGCAATGGCACGCTTGATTAAAGAGAAGCAACCCAAGTTGTATGATTATGCGTATACACATCGCCAAAAACGCAAACTGACTGAATTGTTAAACATTCAGAAACAAACGCCAGTCATACATATCTCTGGTATGTATCCGCCTGAATTTGGTTGTGCAGCCGTTGTTGTACCAGTGGCCGCGCATCCTGTTAATAAAAATGCCATTATTGTTTTTGATTTGCGTTATGACCCGACACCATTGATGACTCTGAGCAAAGAAGAAATTGGCAAAAGGTTATTTACACCTGCAGACGAATTACCTGATGGTGTAGAGAGGATGCCATTAAAGACGGTGACTGTAAATAAATGTCCGGTTATTGTGCCAATGAATACATTAGATGGTGCGGCTGCAAAAAGACTAAAGATTGATATTACTGTTGCGATGACACATCTTCACTCATTAACAGTGGATAGAAAGCTGAGTCAGAAAATACAAAATGTATTCAGTGCTAAAGTGTTCGAACAGAGCCATGACCCGGACCACAGTTTATATGGCGGTGGTTTTTTTAATACAGATGATAAGGCCAGGATGGAACGGATTCGTGCTGAAAAGCCGGAAAGTCTTGCTGGCCTCAAAATGAATTTTGATGATGAGCGGATTCCGGAAATGTTGTTCAGGTATCGTGCTCGAAACTATTATGAAACATTAACGGCAGAAGAAAAACAGCGATGGGAAAAATACCGTGTAGCCCGTTTTACGTCCCCGGATGGTGGAGCAGGTATTACGTTGGATGCCTATTTTGAAAAAATATCAGAATTCAGAAAAGATGAAAAGGTGATGGCTAGATCGGCAGCGTTGCTGGATGACCTGGCCGCGTACGGTGAGAAATTAAGGGGCCTCTAATTAATCAGATCAGCTTTATTCTTGCTGTGAAAAGTTGCTGTGCAAGGAGAGTAAACGGAACAATAATCTTGTTTCCTTTTGTCCAAATAGCGCGCCTTTATACTCTGCCCATAGTTGATTGGCCGCTTGTTTATTGTCAAGCCCAAGATTGGCCAGCATGGATGCAGCAATAAGGTATTTTTTTCTTGCCGGGGTCAGGTCACGAGAGTCGGCCAGCAAGCGGGTCGAGAGTTCAGAAATCTTGTTGGCATTACGATCGCTCATGGCTTTTATAAATTCAAACCACAGTATTTCTCTCGCGCTCCAGTTGTGCAGACAAGGCCCCGATTCCACTGTTTGCCAGATTATTTGTAATTCACCGGGTCTGAGATAGGGCACCAGTTTTAATGCGCCGCCAAATAAAACAAAAATTTTATCGCCATGTGACGGGGTAACACAGTCAAGTAATAAACGTTTTAGTTTCCTGGCTTCATCGGCGAATTTTTGTGGCTCAGTGGCCGGCGTAAATACCGGGCCGCTGCCAATAAAATAATCACGTATTCTGGTTGCGCCATAAGCGGCTTCACTTAACTTGAAATGCTTTGTCGCAGTGACCTCTGTGTGTTGCCAGTCAGGTTGGGAGATGCCCAGCAACTCCAGTGCCGGGATAGGTTCGAGCGTTAATGAAAGCAAGTCACTTGCATCTTTTTTCAGGAAGCGGGTGCGGGCCGCATTTTGATCAAGTACCGGATAATAATCTGAATTCATCGTGATACTGTAATCACTCAATAAAGGTAAAAATAGTGCCTTGTTGCCAATTTTTCGCAAATACACATCCTGCAAATTGTGGATATCAATGTTATGAAGCTCCGATGCAAGGTGTTCATCGGTGAGTAGGCGATTATTCAGCTTTGGCAGGGTGTTATCCAGTGTTGAGATGATCAGCATATCGCCGCTGTTGGCGGCATAAACGTCAAAGTCATTAAAGTTGGATGTTAGCGCTTTTAAAACCGAAACGACCAGTTCAAGATCAATTTCATATAGCTGTATCCATTGTACAAACAGACCTTGTCTGGACAGGTGACGTTTTACCAGTTGATAAAATTCATTAGAGAATAGTCCGGATACACCACTGACCCAGGGGTTGGATGGTTCAGAGATTATAATGTCGTATTTTTTATTGCGCGAAGAAAAAAATGTTTTAGCATCTTCGATATGAATTAGACTGCGTGGATCTGTGTACACCAGCTCATTTCTGGGGCGAAAACCCTGGGCAACATCGACCATTGCCTGTTCAATTTCAATGGTGTCTACCTGTTCGACTGATCTGGCTTGTAATGCGACATGCGTTGTCAGGCCGGAACCGAGCCCGATATTGGCAATAGTTTTTGCATCCGGATGGAGCAATAAGGGTATTGCGGCGGCAAGTATCATGGTTGATTCATCAGGGAAATAATGTCCACCCGGTTCCATGTTTATTGCGGCATCCGTTTTCCCGTTTGTTCGTATAGAGATAAGACCCTCTTTTTTGCCTGTGAGATCAACACTGGCCGTTTTACCGTCTTTGTGGTCCAGGACTTCAATGTCATGTTTTTCCAGAAATTCGGCATCACGATAAATGCCTGATGCCATTTTGTATGAGTCCAGGGTCACGAACAATATCGTAAACAGGATGCATGTGACACCAACAGCAGTTGCGACTGAGGGTAAACGAACAGTGCTGTATGCGCCCATATACCAGAGCAGCACCAGTCCGGCCACAATATCTATGCCGGAGCCCAATATGATTAGTCCCTTGAGGCCAAGAAGAGGCATGGCAATATGAACTGCAATTAAAATTCCGGCAATGGCGCCGATCGTATTAGCGCCATATATGGCGCCAATACTTTTTTCACCATAGCCCGCCTTTATGAGCGAAAAAGTAAGCAGTGGCAAGGTCATGCCGGCACAAAATGTTGTGGGTAACATGATGGCCAGTGCAATAATATGGCTGGACAGGTTGAAAAGAACATAACCAGTATCACTTTTTTCCAGCGTATTAAGCAGCCATTGCATAACATTAAAGCTGTTGCTATACAAAAGCAGGGTGGACAGGGCGAACAACCCCATTGCAATTTGCACCCATGCCAGGAAACGCACTGGCTTTTTGATCAGGTCAATTCGTTTTCTTATCCAGAATCCGCCCACAGCCAGACCGAGAATAAATGCGCTGAGCATCAGTTCAAAAGCATGTGTGGAGCTACCCAGTACAAGGCTAAGCATTCTTATCCAGCCGATTTCATAAATGAACGAGGCAAGACCGGTCAGCAGCGCTATCGAGAGCAGGGTGCGATAAAATAGGTTGTCGGAGAATTCTGTTTTAGTTTTCGCGGTTTCACTAACGGGTTCTGTTTGTTGTTTGCGTACCATTGACCACACGATTGCAGCCAAAAGAATATTAATAATACCTGCGCATATAATGGTGCCCGGCAGTCCCAGCCATTTAACCAGCAGGAAACCGCTTGTTAAAACGCCGATTGCGCCACCCAGGCTATTAGTGAAATAGAGCATTGATATTGAATAACCCGGGGTATTCGGGAAACGCCTGATGATCCCGGCGCTCATCAGCGGAAATGTCATGCCTAATAAGATGGACTGTGGCAGGATTAATAATGCCGCCATGCCCCATTTATACAAATTGACAACGGGAACATTGTCTATTGCTGGCATAACGCTGAGATAAGAAAAGTCGATGAACTGGATAAAAAGGGGGTGAAATAAAATAGCGGAGATTCCGATGATACCTTCGGCAAGGGCATAGGTTAATAGCAGGTTTTTCCAGCTTCCCGAATATCGGCTGCATAGCCATGAACCTGCGGCCATGCCGCCCATGAAAATAACAAGCACAAGTGTTTGTGCATAAGCGGCATGGCCAAGAAATAATTTAAGATAATGTGTCCATATTGATTCATAAATCAAACCCGAGAAGCCCGAGATAGCAAATATGAAAAAGAATATGTTACGGCGACTGCCTTGTTCCACGATCTTACCGCCCCTCGATATGCGTATTAGCCAAAGCGTAATTCTAGCATATTGATTTCACCGCAAAGGCGAAAAGAGCGCAAAGTTTTAATGTTTATAAATCATCATTAAGCTTTCTTTGCGTCCTCTGCGCCTTTGCGGTGAAATGGTTTTTTCAGTCAGCCTGATGTGTTGCGTATTGCGGCAGAGATATTTAGTTCATTTTGATCATGAGGCGTGGATTCGGGTTGATCAGTATCACTTTTTGTTGAGGCAGGCAGGTATTTTTCCAGTATTGCCATAAATTTCGTCATGTCGACCGGTTTTGTTAAAAAATCATCACAACCGGCACTGAGACATTCCTCCCTGTCTTGCTGTGTGGCGTTTGCGGTCAGTGCAACGATCGGTTTTTTATATCCTGTGTCACGTAACTCCTGGACGGCTTCCATGCCACCCATGACAGGCATTAGTTTGTCCATCAGTATTAAGTCGAAATGTTGATTGTTTGCTTTATCTACTGCTTCAGCGCCATTATTTACAATGACCAGCCTGGCCCCTGTGCGGGAGATATACATGTCAAATAGGCGCTGATTATCTATATTGTCTTCTGCAAGTAAAATGCAGCCATCCAGTACTTTGCGGGTTTGCTTTTTGATGGGTTTGATTATTTTCTGGTCCGGGAGTGCGTTAACAAAATTGTCTGAATTAATGTTGCCTGCCGCGATACTGATTGTAAATTGACTGCCTTTATGGCGTTGACTTTTTACCGTGATATCGCCTCCCAGGATTTCTGCAAATTGTTTTGATAAATGCAGGCCGAGCCCGGTGCCGCCGAAGCGTCTGGTTGTTGAAGAGTCGGCCTGGGTGAATGACTCAAATATTTTTTCCTGCTGGTCTATTGATAATCCAATACCGGTATCAGCGACCAGAAAATCAATCATGTTAGTCTCATGTCCGTAACTGATGTTAATGCTGACATATCCACTTGCTGTAAATTTTATTGCGTTACTGCATACGTTGATGAGTATCTGTTTTAGGCGAACCGGATCTGTAATGATATTCGCTGGTAGCGGGAAATTGTAATTAATCTTGAATACCAGGCCTTTTTCTTTTGCTTCCGGTTCTGTAATTGCAACGATATCTTTGATCAGCTCAAATAACGGGGTGTCGATTTGTTCCATATCGATTTTACCTGCCTCTACTTTTGACAGGTCAAGGACATCATTAATTATTTGTAATAAGTGTTTACCGTTGCGAACAATTGAGTTGACTGCCTTGTTTTCATTGGCGGTAGAAAAATTATTTTCCTGTAATGATTCTCCAAAACCAATGATGGAAGTAAGGGGAGTGCGTATTTCATGGCTCATGACCGCCAGGAAACTGGATTTTGCCTCGGTCGCATTAAGCAGAGCAGCATTTTGTTTTGTTACATATCGACCAACAAAAACACCAATTCCGACAATGATCAAAATAATGATGCTGCCCAGAGTAATGGTAAAAGTCAGCATGGACTTGTATTCCTGCTGTGCATTCGCGACTGCATTGCTGGAACGGACTTTATGATGGGCAACCAGTTCATTGAGTAATTCAAGTACCTTACTCTGATTAGCGGCTGCTTTTGTAAGCATTGGTTTTATTTCTATTATAGGCACGTTGTCACTGATCAGTTCAGTGACATTTCGATTTACAGGTTGGGATATTCGAGTTTGTTCATTTAATCTGGAGTTAATACTGCTTTCTTCCTTAGTTGGTTCAAATGTTGCCAATTTTTCCCTGGCAATTCGGTAAATACCGGCATAATCATAAAATTTCAGAAGTTCATCATCGCGTTCAAACACGTCTTCGGTTATCAGCATTTTATGCAGACTGATTTTTCGTAATCGAATGGCTTCACGCATCGTCATTGCGAGTTCGATTTTTGCATTGTTTACTTCGACAACACGAGCAAAGCTGGTTTTTACAGAGTTGACACGATTCATTGTGACAATAGCGAGCAGGATGACCAGTACGATTACGGTACCAAAACCAAGCGTGATCAATTGTTTACTATTGTTTTGAGATGTCATGTTGGTTGCATGGGTAGTCAGGCCTTGGCCTGTTGGTCAGCCTGGTTTAAATAACTTTTTAAACAGGTCTGAGTCACATCAACGAGGCTCATTATGGGTTTCATGTATATCCAGGGAGCCTCGGCTCAAGTCATGGATGCCGTTAATGACATAATCAGAGATCCCTCCTGATATATCGTCATGGTTGGCCTGCTTCTTTAACATATAACCTGTTGATTAATAATTGAAATCAGGATTAATTTATGCGAGGTTGGAAATGAGTAGCCGGGGAGTAGAGTTAAGATGAGTGGTAATGCTGGAAGTAGACTTTGTTGTTTTCTAAAGACCGGCCTGGAAAGTAAGCAAATGTATTCATGGTGATAGCGTTTGGTGTGCTCAGAGGATAATTTTTTTGCCTTCATTAAGTAGAAAATCAAGGAATCGTTGCGCAACAATTGAGAGTTGTTTGCCTTTGGGGTAAACAATGTACCAGTTATATTTCAGTGGAAATGACTGGACATCCAGTATCACAAGCTCGCCTGTCTGAATTTCATGTTTGAGTGCAAATTTTGAAAGTACCGATAAGCCCAGTCCGCCGATAACAGCTTGTTTAATAGCTTCATTACTGCCCAGTACCATGCTGATTTCAAATGAAATGCCCGTTTGTTCTCTTAATTTTGTCAGCGCAACACCGGTGCCTGCGCCGGGTTCGCGCATAACAAATTTTTCTTTTGAAAGCGTTTCAAGCGGTATGTTTTTTTTCTTTGCTAACGGGTGCTTTGCAGGAGCGAGTACCACCAGCGGATTTTTTAAAAAGGGTATGATGTTAAGTTCAATATCATCCGGAGGTTGGCCAACGATATAGAGGTCATCCATGTTTTGTTCAATTCTTTGCAGTACACGTTCACGGTTGGTTATTTCCAGGAACACCTTGATGCCAGGGTAATGCTGAGAGAATTTGCCCAGCATTCTCGGCGCGAGATATTCTGCTGTTGTGACGCTTGAAAGGCGTAAATTGCCCTGTTTGATGCCCTTCATGTCGGCGATTTTCATGTCAAAGTGATCAAACGCTTCAGTGATTTTCCGTGATGCAGTCAGCAGTTCCTGGCCAGCTTCAGTCAGATAAATACGCTTGCCCAGCTGTTCAAACAATGGAATGCCGATGGTGTCAGTGAGTTTTTTTATTTGCATCGAGACAGTGGGCTGAGTGAGGAAAAGTTCTTCGGCTGCGGCAGTGAATCCGCCATTTCTAGCAATAGATTCAAAGACTTGTAGTTGACGGAACGTGACATTTTTCATGGCTTTAAGTATAGATAAATATCTATGATAAATATATAATAAATCTATTATTATTTATGTATTAAACCAGTATAATGCTTCTCATTCGGTCGTGGCAGAGGTCATTCAGGGATGGCAGCAATGGTTTCCATGAAACTGAAAAAGGACTTGCGTAATCGACTTCAATTGCAACCTCCCCCCTTGGTTGGCGATTGAATCTTACGGACTCTCTGCCGCCGATATTATATTAAGGACGCCTGCATTTACTCCCTCCTTGTATGCGTCCTTCTTTTTTTCATCTTTTGTATATTCAGTCTGAATAAAGTATTTCGTGATAGTGTCGTAAGCTTGAAGGGAAGTAGTATTTCTCCGGGTACGGTGTTATTTTTGCTTTATTGTGATTAAAATCTATTCCGACGAACAAATTGTTGCGTTCTATCTGATGGTTAGACTATGTTTAAAAAAACAGTACTGAGCTTATTTTTGCCTAAATCCATTTTGTTGGCCGTTATGGGTTGTGCCATAGTGGGTCCATTATGGGCCGGGACAAAGATAGAAAGTCGGGATCTGGAAGGCCATATAAATACAATTACGGTGGATGGCAAAAAAATCAGACAGGAATTAAATGAGTCTGATTACAAGCTGATTGATCTGGAAAAGAACAAATATTATACCGTCGTCCCGAATGAAAAGCGCATTATCGATATGAGCTCTTTTTATGCCAAATCAACGGAGCAATTAAATACAGAGGACCGTGTTAGCCTCCATTTTAAAAAGGTGGGAAGAGGGCCTCGAGTCGCGGGTTATAAAACGACACGTTATAAAATGATGATCAATGACTTTGTTTGTGCAGAAGTCTATCTTTCCAGTCAGGTCTATGCGATAGAAGACATTAAAACGCTGGTTAAGGCATTTACCCGAATGGCTGGCCGGGAAGCGGCTATGGGTGTGTCGGGCGATGGTGATCCGTGTGAGCGTGCAGAGTTTGAAATGACAGAAGAACAGTATCTAAAATTAGGTGTACCGATGAAAACAATAAGCCGGGATGGTCATACTGACCACGAAGTATTAAAAATAATAACCGATACCACCATTTCCAAAAAGAGTTTCAAATTACCAAAATCGTATAACACCTTGTCAGTAGAAACTCTCTACAAGTTAATGGAATAACTTGTAACGGTCTTAAAATCCCCCTCCTTGTCAGTATTATCATATCAGTCTGATTTCTAAACAATTTAGCAGATTTACCGATAACCGATTATGCGCCTGTGGTGTTAATGAACGGCGTTGTCATCTCTAATCACAATGGTGATTAATAATAATACAAACATCGTAACCTGTTGTTTCTAATGGATGATTTAGCGAAGCATGTTTTTTGACAAATTCTCATTACGTTTTAGTCTGGTTGCCAGCATATTAGCCATGGGCTTTTTAGGTATTCTGTTGGCTATTTTTGTCGGCGAACAATACCGTCATTTTGCAGTTGATAGCCAGCGCGCAGCTTTTCAGGAAATAATCCGTTTGCAAATCAAGGATACACTCCAGGAGTTGGACAGGAATTCCAAGGCGCTCGGACAGACAGTGCAAAGTAGTGGCCAATTCAGAAAGACTTTCAAATCACGCGATCTTGACACACTTGAAGAACATTTGATGTCGCAGTTTCATCAGTATTTTGTGACGGCAGGCATAATCCGTTTGTCACGTCTGACCTTGTACGATGAAAATTTTCAATATATTACCCACACTGTAGGCGAGGACCAGGAGCAGGATCATTATGGGCAGCAAGTGTGCGGGGAGCTGGATGTGCGTGTAAAGGCGCGAACAGGCACTGATAGACTGAAGCTGATCTCTGAACTTTGCAAGATAAACGGCTTGCCAAAATTTAGCGTGATAGTGCCTGTCGGTGGGTTGAGAGTAACGGGTTATGTCGAAGTCCTTACCGATCCGGCATATAACTTTTCGGCCATCGGAGAAAATATAGGAATGCCTCTCAATATGAACTTGCCCGGAGGCACTGAGGTTTACCGTTCTGAAAACTGGCCCGAAGGAGAAGCTGAAAGTAATGGTATTTTAACCAGTCATATGGTGAATACGTCCCGCGGTGATGATGTGTTGTCAGTTTCTATTGTTCATGATGTTAAACAATTCCAGGAAAATCTGGAAAAAACCAGAAATACAGTTTTAGCGCTGGCTTTTGTTGCAACGCTGTTGCTTGCCCTGGTCATGTTTTCAATCCTGAAAAAATCTGCATTGGATCCACTCAGGCGTCTGGGTGAAAGGATAAGGAGAATACACAAGGATGATGCAGTTCTGGGAAGAACGATAGTAGTTCAGGGTAATAGTGAAATCCGTGAACTGGCCAATGGTTTTAATGACATGACGCAAGAGCTCAAAGAGCTCTATGATGAAATTAGAAAAGCAAACCTGGATTTGAAAACCGAAATAGGGGATCGAATTCGTGTGGAGGAAGAGTTACAGAAGCATCGTGAAAAACTCGAGGAGCTGGTCGAAAAGAGAACTGCAGACCTGGTGCTGGCGCGTGATGAGGCTTTACAGGCCAACAATTCTAAAAGTAAATTCCTCGCTAATATGAGCCATGAATTGCGTACACCACTAAACGCTATTATCGGCTACAGTGAAATTCTGGCAGAAGATGCGGGTGAAGAGGGTAACGAGGTATTTGTCAGGGACTTGAATAAAATTCGTAATTCCGGAAAACATCTGCTCACGCTGATCAATGGTATTCTTGACCTGTCCAAGATTGAGGCCGGGAAGATGGAGCTGTATCCGGAAGAGTTTAAAGTCGAGATGATCATTTCTGATCTTGTGGCAACTATGCAGCCCTTGATGTTGCAAAATAAAAACAATCTTGAAATTAAATGCCCGGGTGATGCCGGTTTTATTTATACGGATCTTACCAAGTTAAGGCAGGCTCTGTTTAACCTGTTGAGTAATGCAAACAAATTTACACACGGTGGCAATATATTATTAGATGTCGAACGCAAAGAGATGGGCGGCGGTGATTTTTTTATTTTCAGTGTGATAGATAATGGTATAGGGATAGCAGAGGACAAAATGCCGGATTTGTTTCAGGCTTTTTCCCAGGCTGACATATCAACAACGAAAGAATATGGTGGAACAGGTCTTGGGCTTATTATAAGCCGACATTTTTGTAATATGATGGGTGGCGACATCAATGTTCACAGTGAGGAAGGGCGAGGCTCCTGTTTCAAGATAATTTTACCTGCTGATGTATCGAAAAGGACAACAATGGGTTTATTAAGTCTCGCAGAGGGGGAAAAAGGCCTTGCCATGGTTGATCCGGAAATTGTCCGGTTTACTGCGACCAGTGAAGAAGAAAAGAAATATATCGAGCGACGGACCTATGTTAGCAAGGTACTGATTATAGATGATGATCCAATCGCGGTTGATTTGATGGCCAGATTTTTGGCAAGGGAAGGTTTCAGAACCAGGGTGGCCTTAAATGGTAAGGAAGGACTTCAAATAGCGAGGGAAATGAAGCCTGATGTCATCACGCTGGATATTATGATGCCGGAAATGGATGGCTGGTCTGTGCTGGAAACTTTAAAGCATGATCCGGATTTAAAGGATATTCCTGTTATCGTGTTGACAATGGTGGATGACAGAACGCGGGGTTTTGCCCTGGGTGCAAAAGAGTATTTAACCAAACCATTTGACAGGGTAGAGCTGACAGAACTGCTTAAAGGCTGTGTTCAGCAGCAAGAAGAAAAGCAGACAGTGCTGGTCGTTGATGATAGTGCGGAGGTGCGTAATGCCGCGCGTTCGATATTGGAGAAAAATGGCTGGCTGGTAGCGGAGGCAGAAAATGGTCTTGAAGCATTGGCCTATCTGAAAAACGATGAGCCGGCACTGATTTTACTTGATCTGGTCATGCCTGTTATGGATGGGTTTGAGCTCATCATGAATATTCGCAAGCATGGTATCTGGCGAAAAATACCGGTCATTGTCATGACCTCTAAAAAAATGAGTTTGACTGAAGGTAAGGATATAGACGAATGTGTCAAATATGTATTTAACAAAGGCGCCTTTGGGTTTAATGATTTATTTAATGAAGTGAGTAATTTGTTAGGAGAGATGTTAAGAAAAAAAGCACCTGAAGACGATGTGAAGTTTAAGAAACAGTGAAGCTTAAGAACCGTTAGGTTTGTTGTTGTTTGTTATTTTATGTTTTTTCATTATGTCAACGATGTCAGCCATGGTGAGAAAGCTGAGAATTTTGGAATATTTGGTATCCGTTTTCCATAAGTCACCGGCGCCACATTGTTCACGTTCATTTTGCCATAATTCAATAATCCACTGCGTCGCCACACGTTCAGCCCAGCCTGGTAATAAGGATCGTTCTTCCTGCCATTCAATTAATTTTCCACTATCAACGGTTGAAGTATTCCCTCTGATTGAGAGCGCCTTGCCCAGTTCTGATGGTGTAAGCCCTGTCAGTTCTTCCAGTTGTTTAATAATGTTGATCATTGCTTGTTGTTTGAGTTGTTTCGTTAATTTGAGGGTACTATTCTACATGAAAAAGAATGCCTGATTGAGGTTTGTGATGTATATTATTTTCTCTTTGTAAGCTGAAACATCAAGAAAGTTTTGATGCTTTTTGACATATAATCTGATTAACAAATGTTGCAATTTTTGCAAAGTACGCAACTTTATACAGGAGAATCATAAAATGGCGCGCACTGAATCAACCATGCTGGCATTAGGGACGATGGCTCCGGATTTTAATTTAACGGATTACTCCGGAAGCAAGGTTTGTCGTGATGATTTTCAGGGTAAAGAGGGGTTGTTGGTCACTTTTGTCTGTAACCATTGTCCGTATGTTCTTCATATTAATCATGAGTTGGCAAAATTTGCCAGGGAATATCAGGCCAGGGGACTGGGTGTTGTGGCGATCAGTAGCAATGATGTCGACAATTATCCGGACGATAGCCCGGAAAAAATGGTCGATATTGTAAAAAAATATGATTATACCTTTCCCTATTTGTATGATGAAACACAAGAAATAGCCAAGGCCTATAAGGCTGCTTGTACGCCTGATTTATATTTGTTTGATAAGGATCTGAACCTGATTTATCGGGGGCAGTTTGATGCGAGTCGGCCTAAAAATGATGTGCCGGTCACGGGAGAAGATTTACGCGCAGCGGCAGATGCCTTGCTGGCCGGTGAGCCGGTGCCTGCAGAACAGAAGCCCAGTATGGGTTGCAATATAAAGTGGAAGCCGGGCAACGAACCGGATTACTTTGGTTAGTGAACTTCTGGTGTAACTGTATGAAGCAGTCCGGGTAGAGCAATATTCACCGCAAAGGCGCAAAGGGCGCAAAGAAAGGCTTTAATATAAAAAACTTTGCGTCCTTGTCGCTCCGCACATCCATGTGCTCACGCGACATAAGAGCTTCCCTGTTCAAATGCGCCTTTGCGGTGCGATCAGTTGTAGTGTACATATGGTTAAGGGTGATTGCTGAATTATGAAATTATTTATTTTGACGGCATTGTTATCGGTGACTTTATCATTACCTGCAGGATATGAGCAGGCAGAATGGGGTGTTACTGTAAAGCAGTTGAAGTTGCAGGTGCCGATAGTGAAAGTAAATCCGGGTGATAATTATTATTATGCCGAGCATATGGAAATTGATCCGGATGTTTATGTGTATAAAACGAAAGATAAAAAAAGAATTGAATATTATTTTTACCAGGAAAAGCTGTATAAGGTTTTTGTGGTATACGACCGCGTACCTGATGCGAAAAAATTATACGCGCAATTAAAAGATAAATTAGTTTCAGAATTCGGCAAGCCAGCCCGTGAGTACCAGCGCAAGGTGTTCGGCTTGCATGTGACGCACACGCAATGGGAAGATGACAGGACTATATTTGATTTACGAAATGGAGCAGGGTTTATTTATCAGGTGCGTATCCATAAGGACGGATTAAAAGCCAAGGAGCGGGCGTATAACAGGGGGAAGTCAATATAGCCCCTTGTGAGAAATGCGGGCTAGCAGGCTTGTCTGAAATAAATGCTCTGATATAAATAATGATTTATTTTTACAGGAAGGTGAAAAACAGGAAAGCGCCTAAAATTAACCGGTAATAGACGTATGGCATCATGCCGGTTTTTTCCAGTAATTTGAGGAAAAAATGTATTACCAAAAAGGCCGTTACACCCGATATAAATGCGCCCTGAAATAAGGTTTTCCAGTCTATGGCGCTGTCGGTGGTTTTGATCAGGTCTACTGTTTTTAATAACCCGGGCAACAAAATAGCAGGAATGGATAATAAAAAGGAAAACCGTGCCGCACCGGCCCTGCTCAGGCCCAGTAATAACCCGGCGGTGATGGTGATACCTGATCTTGATGTGCCTGGTATTAACGCCAGTGCCTGGGCGCATCCAATAATAATGATGTCTTTATAGCTTAATGTATGTTCATCCCGTTGTCTTTTTCCGTGCGCGTCCGCCCACCATAAAACCAGGCCAAAAACGACAGTTGTGGTGGCGATCACCAGGGGGGAGCGTAATGATGTTTCGATCACATCCTTGAAAAGCAGACCAACAATGCCAACAGGTATCGTGCCGATAATCACACCCCAGGCAAGGCGGCTTTCAGCAGTGTGTTTGGATGTTCTGATCGATTGCACCCAGTCATGGCTCATCAGGATCAGTTCATTTCTGAAATAGATCACAACGGCACTTAAGGTGCCAACATGAACGGCAACATCAAATGCCAGGCCCTGATCTTCCCAGCCGCTTAATATTGGCACTAATATAAGGTGTGCGGAACTGGAGATAGGTAAAAACTCAGTGAGTCCCTGAACAATCGATAAAATAAATAATTGAATAAAATCCATGGCTATTATTTATTGCAAAGGTAGAAGTCGTGCTCGCTGGTCTGCCAGTGAAAAACCGACAAGAGGGCAGTCGAGTTGTCTGGTCAGGGCCAATACTTTGAATTGTTCTCCCATTTCAGAAAGTGAAGTCAATTTTCTGATCTGTTGAGACAATTCAATCTGCTGTTGGGTGTTTTTAATGTTTTCCATTGATGCTATTGATTCCAGTCCGCATCCCAATAAGAAATAAGCCTGAGTCGTATAACCTGCAACATTGAGATTTGCTTCATCAGCAGACTGGGCAATTGCGGTAAAATCAACATGTGTCGTAATATCCTGTAAGCCCAGCAAAATTAATGGGTCAGGATGTGTATGATGGCGATAATAACACATGAGCGTGCCGCTTGAACGGTCATGATGGTAAAATTCATGGTGCGGGTAACCATAGTCAATAATAAGTACCAGGCCCTTTTCGAGGCAGTCGCCAATCGATCGGACCCATGCCTCAGCCGCGAGATTTATTTCTGATTCATAATTTTCCGGTAATGTTTTCCCGAGCGCGGTGATTCTCTCTTTAAGCAGGTCGTTGCCAGGTTCGCCACTCTGAAATACAAAGCGATCATTGTCAGTTGTTACGTAAATTTCTTCAGCTGCGTTGGCGGATATTCTGAACTTGTGGGCGGGCATGGCGTCAAGTAGTTCATTTGCCAGAATGACGCCGCTAAAACTATTTTCTGGCAGTGTATCGAGCCACTGGACCAGGGGCGCTAAATGGGCTGCACGTGTTTGTAGTGTGTTTTGTTGTTGTTGTCTGAGTTCGGCGCTGGTTTCCAGTATGTAGTACAGTTTCGGCAGGCAGTTATCCCGCTCCAGTTCCAGTAATATATCAGCCGCCATTTTTCCGGAGCCTGCACCGAATTCGAGGATGTATTTGCTGTCTAGTTCAGATAATACCTGGCCGCATTGTTTTGCAATACAGCGGGAAAAAAGCGATGAGATCTCGGGCGCGGTAATGAAGTCACCTGACTCCCCCAGTTTTGTACTACCGGCGCTGTAATAACCCAGTCCTTGCGCATAAAGCGCCAGTTCCATAAAGCGGGAAAAGGGGATCCTTTTTTTCTGGTTTATCTCCTGTTTTATTAACGCGCTCAGTATTTGGCTATGCTCAATAGCATCCGCATCGGGTGCCGGCATTCCCTGCGGGACAAAATAGTTGTTATTTTGGGGATCATTCATCTTTGTCGATTGGAAGTCGCTTCGAATTGAGATACATTGTATTTGATCAGAGGCTCCCTAGTATATAGAGGTTTTCCGGAGGCATAAAGCGTGGAAAATAACATAGATTCACTTAAAGGCAAGGTGGCGTTGATTACCGGCGCCGCACATCGTATTGGTGCCACGACTGCGCGTAAATTACATGCGGCGGGCGCCAATATTGTCCTGCATTATAACGCCTCAAAAATTGCTGCTGAGGCATTACAGCTTGAATTGAATTCCAAACGTAGTAAATCTGCGCATATTGTGCAGGGTGATTTGCTGGATTTTAATAACCTGTCGGGCATCATTAATGAATCAGTATCTGAGTGGAATCGTCTCGATATCCTGATCAATAACGCATCTACATTTTATCCTACCCCGGTGGGTGTGGTTGAAGAGCGTGCATGGGATGATCTTATGGGCAGTAACCTCAAGGCGCCCTTTTTTCTTGCGCAATCGGCTGCACGTCATTTGAAACAATATAATGGGTGTATTGTTAATATTGTTGATATTCATGCTGACAGGCCTTTAAAACTTTATTCTGTATACAGCATTGCCAAGGCCGGGCTTGTCATGTTGACCAAGGCGATGGCCAGTGAACTGAGCCCCGAGGTGCGTGTCAATGCCGTTGCACCGGGTGCTATATTGTGGCCGGAGCATGAGCTGGATGCTGCTGTTAAAGAACGCATTATTTCCCGTACCTTATTGAAGCGCCAGGGCTCCCCGCATGATATTGCAAATGCTATCTTGTTTCTGGTCAAGGATGCCGGTTATATCAGCGGGCAGGTATTAACAGTTGATGGTGGTCGGTCAATAAATTCCTGAGTTCACTATTTCACCGCAAAGGACTCAAAGATTTTTAAATAATAACTTCTTTGCGTTCTTCGCGCCTTTGCGGTGGAAATTATTCTTAAAGCAGTATTCTCTCGACGCCGCCATGAGTGGCTTTGCTTACAAATTCCTCCTGCCAGTTTTTGCCGAGTAAATGTGTCGCCATTTCAACGACGATATAATCCGTCTCAAGCCCGGTGGTATCGCGGTATCTTGACAAGCCTTGCTGGCAGGCCGGGCAGGATGTTAATAATTTTATGTTGCTGGCAGTTGTGTTTGTTTTTTCACTCAGCTCTTTGATACCTTTTTGCAGTTCTTCTTCTTTTCGAAAGCGTACCTGGGTCGCAATATCGGGTCTTGAGACTGCAAATGAACCGGCTTCACCGCAGCAGCGATCTGATAATAGTACTTCCTTGTTTACCAGTCTGGATACGACACTGATCGGATCGTCGCTTTTAATGGGTGTGTGGCAAGGGTCATGATATAGATATTGTGTGTTGCTCGTGCCATCAAGTGTGACACCTTTTTCCAGTAAGTACTCGTGAATATCCATCAGCCGGCAACCAGGAAAAATTTGTTCCAATTGATATTTTAATAACTGGTCCATACAGGTTCCGCAAGAAACGAGGACTGTCTTTATGTCCATGTAATTTAAGGTGTTGGCAATACGATGGAACAGAATCTGGTTTTCAGTCGAAATATGGTCGCCCTTTTTCGTGTCACCGCTGGAGGTTTGTGGGTAACCGCAACACAGGTAACCCGGTGGTAGCACTGTCTGGGTGCCAAGATCAAATAACATGGCTAGCGTGGCGAGCCCGACCTGGCTAAATAATCGTTCTGATCCGCAACCTGGAAAATAAAAGACAGCTTCCGAGTCTTCATTTGTTTTGTCAGGGTCGCGTAATATCGGGATATTTTTGTCTTCCTCGATGCCGAGTAATGCGCGTGTGGTTTTGCCCGGAACATTACCTGGCATTGGACGTTTAACAAAATGCACCACCTGGGTTTTTACCGACATTTTACCGGTTGTCGGTGAAGGTATTTTTTTTGAGTTGATAAGTTTGCTTCTGTTAGCGAGCTTGTATGCAAAGCGTTGGGCACTATATCCCCAGTCTATCAATACTTTCTTGACTACTTTTATTAAGGCAGGGTCGGTGAGGTTCAGGTAAGCCATGGATAACTGCGTGGCCGGGCTGAAACGTTTTTGGCCCCTGGATTTGAGTATATGGCGCATATGGATGGAGACGTCGCCAAAATCAATGTCAACCGGGCAGGGGTTCAGGCATTTGTGGCATATCGTGCAATGGTCAGATATGTCATTCATTTCATCAAAGTGGCGTAATGAAATGCCCCGGCGGGTCTGTTCTTCATAAAGAAATGCTTCAATAATAAGGCCGCTGGCCAATATTTTATTACGCGGTGAATAAAGCAGGTTGGCCCGTGGTACATGGGTATTGCAAACAGGTTTGCATTTGCCGCAGCGCAAACAATTTTTAATTTCGTCGTTCAGTTTGCCCAGTTCACTCGCTTCAAGTATAAGCGCTTCCTGCTGAACCAGTCGCAGGGAGGGCGTGTAAGCATTATCCAGGGAGTGGCGAGATAATAGTTTTCCCTTATTGAAGTGGTGCTCAGGGTCAACTTTGTTCTTGTATTTTTCGAATGCATCGATACTTTCCTGTTCTACAAAAGGCATTTTAGTGATGCCAATACCGTGCTCACCTGATATAACGCCGCCAAGGGATTTTGCCAGCGCCATGACGCGTTCAACAATATTGTTTGCCTCATGCATCATTTCATAATCATTGGAGTTTACCGGGATGTTGGTATGAACATTCCCGTCACCTGCGTGCATGTGTGTGGCAACGAAAAGCCGTTTGTTTCGAATTTCTGCGTGTATTTTGTCCAGGTCATTGCATATGTATTCCAGGTCTTGTCCGCAAAAGATATTTTTTAGTTTTTGTTCAATAGACTGCCGATAGGAGATACGGAATGCCCGGCGCAAAAGCAAGCTTATAAAACTTTCTCTTTTTTCCTGTCCCAGGTCGTGCTCGGTCAGCTCGTGATCTGCTGGAAGTTGATCAAGGTTTTTTAATGGTTCATCCAGGTTTTCAAGAATATATTTCCATTTTAATTTGGTGTTTTGAAGTTGTTTCTCAGCTTCTATGAATTTCTTTTCGAGTAATTTCTGGCTTTCATCCTGATGGTTTTTATCAGTGGGTTGAGTGACATGAAGGATTGATTGTGCGGGCCTTTGATCAAGATAAGCCTGTACCTTGTCGATCATGGCAAGCTTGTTTTTAATTGAATATTCAATGTTGATTGTTTCAATGCTTGTATTGTAATCCGATAATTTTTCCAGGGGGATAACAACATCTTCATTTAATTTGAAGGCATTGGTATGAGCTGCGATAGCAGCAGTACGTGCACGATCAGACCAGAATTTTGCGCGTGCATTCTTGCTCACCGCGATAAATCCTTCTGCTTCACGGGCATTGGCCATACGCACAACCATGCTGGCAGCATCTGCAACTTCATTTTCATTATCTGAGGACACATCAATAAGCAGCACCATTTTTGGCAATTGGGCGCGGGAGGCTTTTGTGGTGTAATTTATCGCCTGTATATAACGTTCGTCCAGATGTTCCAGTCCGGCCAATACCACGCCGGGATGTTCATCCAGATAATCTTTTGTTTCAACAATGGCGGGTACGGCTTTTTTCAGGTCGTGACCAAAAAATTCCAGACAGATTGTTCGTGTGTATTGGTGGCGATGGTGAAGTAAAAAAACAGCCGATGTGATTAACCCATCACAGCCTTCTTTTTGTACGCCCGGCAGTCCGCCAAGGAATTTGTTGGTGACATCCTTGCCCAGTCCCAGTTTGCGTAATTCGCAGCCAGGGATGGTTAAATATTCTGTTTGTCCGGTGGATGTTTTACCGTCAGAGTTAAATCGTCGAATACGAAATCTGACTTTTTCCTGTTCGTGAATTTTTCCCAGATTATGATCAAGGCGTTCAACCTCCAGCCATTGTGCATCTGGCGTGACCATGCGCCACGATACAAGGTTGTCCAGTGTAGTGCCCCATATCACTGCTTTTTTACCGCCGGCATTCATGGCAATGTTGCCGCCGATGGTGGATGCATCCTGTGAAGTCGGATCGACCGCGAATACAAAGTCACTTTTTTCAGCTAGCTCGGAAACACGCCGAGTGACGACGCCTGCCTCAACACGGACAGTCGGGTATCTGATGTCTTCTGCGGGTTTTTTATCCGCGTGAGGCAGCGATCTGACAATGATGTCATCAAGTGATTCGAGTTTTTCGGTATTAATGACGGCTGTCTCAGGGTACAGGGGGACCGCGCTGCCAGTGTAACCTGTGCCACCACCTCGCGGAATGATTGTTAATCCAAGTTTTATACAGGCCGCGACAATGGGTGCAATTTCTTCCTCGGTTGTCGGTGTAATGATGACAAGCGGGTATTCAACACGCCAGTCACTGGCATCGGTGACATGTGAAACGCGGGATAATCCGTCAAACAGGATATTGTCCCGGTGAGTGACCTTGAGTAGTGTCCTGAGTGCCTTTTTTCGCAGAATTTTTTGCTGTGGAATCCAGTTTTCAAATTTTGATACGGCTTCTCGTGACGCGGCTAATAATTTTAGTGCCAGCTCATTACCTTCTGTTCGTGCGTCAATCTGGTCCAGTCGGTGGTGTAAGGCATGAACCAGTGAACCCCAGCGTTTCTGTGATTCCATTAAGTCATCTTGAATAAAAGGGTTGCGGGTGATGACCCACATATCGCCCAATATTTCAAACAGCATTCTTGCAGAGCGCCCCGTTCTTCGTGAGGCTCTGAGCGTGTTTAATGTTTCCCACATCTGCTGATTGAGGAATCGAATGACAATTTCGCGGTCAGAAAAAGACGTATAATTGTATGGTATTTCGCGAATTCGCTCGCCTGGGTTTGATATCATGGATCAAAATCTGACTGGATAGTTAATGGGCTAGTATTAGGGAGTCCCTAAAGTGTATGGTTATTTAACCGATCTATAGAAGTGTAACATAAGGCTAATAAGTATTGATTCTATATAGGAAAAATAGATACTTTTTTGTGTAATTTACCACCCGCAACCTGTTTTCTACCAGGAACGTATATAAGGCCCTGATTTAATGTCACACCGATCCAGATATAATGCAGATGAAGTACAGGTAAAAATCGAACCAGAGATCCTCGAAGGTCTGGAGCCGGTTTCTGCCTTGTCCCCGGCGCGTTTGCAGGATCTGGCGAATGAAACTTATATTGAATCTCTCGAGGCAATGAAATGTCTCTTTGTTGAAGGCGACAAAGATGAAGAATTAATTTATTTGTTAAAGGGTGAAATTGAATTGCGTTCGAGTATAAATCCGGACACGCAGACCATCGTAGCGGGCACACCTGTAGCCTTGAATCCCATTGCAAACAAACAGCCTCGTCAAATGACGGCAATAACCAGGACGCCTGTTGAGATAATCAAAATTGACATTGATAAGCTTGATCAGATGTTGACCTGGGATCAGATGGCAACAGTGAAAACGCCAGCCGGGGTTGACGAGAAAGCTCTGGTCAAGGGTATGGGGGGAGACTGGCGAACCAGACTGAAAAGCAATCTCACCTTAAATAATTTACCGCCGGCAAATATAGAAAAATTATTCGAACGAATGGAACCTGTTGAGGTTTCTATTGGCGAGATGATTATCAAGCAGGGAGATCCGGGTGATTATTTTTACTTGATCGATAAAGGGTCAGCAAAGGTCACACGCCAGATGATGGGTAAGGAGAAGCCGGTTGAACTTGCCGAGCTGGGGCCCGGTGTCAGTTTTGGTGAAGAAGCACTTATATCGGATAAACCGCGAAATGCCAATGTCATCATGGCCTCTGATGGTGTGCTTTATCGATTATCAAAAGCCGATTTTGTTGAACTATTAAAAGAACCTTTACTCGATAATCTGGAGCTGAGTGTTGCGCTGAACAAAGCGGAAGAAGACGCGACTTTCCTCGATGTACGGGTCCCATCAGAATACCAGCAAGGCCATTTGCCTGGCTCGATTAATATCCCGCTCAATGAATTACGGCAACGGTTTGATGAGCTTGGGCAGGGAAAATTGTATATTTGTTATTGTACGACGGGCCGGCGTAGTTCGGCGGCATCATTTATACTTAATCAGCAAGGTATCAAATCAAGCATATTAAAGAATGGAATCCAGGCTGTACCGAGTACTTATATTATAGTTTAGTTGCAAATCACGGAGATCGATGGACGGGTGTTGTTCAGAGTGTCACAGGGTTGAGTAAGATGGATGCTGGTGTGGCCAGCAATGTGATCGGGTGTGTCGTTATTATCGGGAAAAAAGTCGGGACAAAAAAAAGCGGTGTAAACACCGCCAAATTTTTTTATAGTTATTATTTTTTATATTGCTGACTCCCTGCTACCCCCCACTAAATTCATTTGTACTGCTTATAAACCCTCATAATCTGTTTTCTTGTGATTGTTTATGTTAATTCATATTTTGGAAGTGGCACAAATCTAACTGATTAAGTAGGGTTGGTCAAGTGTTTGAATTTCGTGAATATATTCGTATATTCTAATATTTTATAATGGGTTTTTAATCTGGAATGAATCTAACACGTGCTGCATAACTTACGCTTACGTCTTGCTTCTGTTGATGCTTCGCCTCTGCTTGCGTTGTTAGGTATTTGCAGTGGCTTATTGGCGGGCGGGGTGATTATTCTACTGCGCTTGAGTATCGAAACAGTGCAATCGAGTTTCTTACCCGGTGGGATAACGGAAAACTATGAAGGTTTATCCATTGCTGCGCGTTTTTTGCTCGCATCGGGTGGCGCTCTGTTGATTGGTTTATTGTTTCAATGGGCGAATAAAGAAAGCAGACAGGTCGGTGTTGTGCATGTGATGGAGCGCCTGGCCAATCACCAGGCGTACTTGTCGATTAAAAATGCAACGCTGCAATTTGTCGGTGCTGCATTAAGCATCATTAGCGGGCATTCTGTTGGCCGTGAGGGGCCGGGTGTTCATTTAGGGGCGGCCAGCGGTAGTTTGCTCGGACAGTGGTTAAAGTTACCGAATAATTCGATTCGCGTACTGGTGGCTTGTGGCGTCTCGGCGGCTATTGCGGCCTCTTTTAATACTCCCATCGCAGGCGTCATTTTTGCGATGGAAGTGGTCATGATGGAATATAGTATTGCCGGTTTTGCGCCTGTTATCCTGGCCGCGGTGAGTGCAACCGGCCTGACACGCTGGGTCTATGGTGCTGAGACGGCTTTTATCATCCCGAATTTACAAATTGGTACCCTGGCTGAGCTGCCATTTGTGATTGTGCTTGGCGTTGGCATGGGTGTGTTGGCTTTTGTGTTTATTTATCTGATGCAACTTTTCACTCGATGGAGCCAGTCATTTGCTGTTTGGCAACGAATGACGCTGGCGGGGGTAGTGACCGGTCTGGCGGCAATCTGGGCGCCGGAAATAATGGGTATTGGTTATGACACCGTGAACAATGCCTTGCTCGGTCAAATAGGGTTGATGACCCTGTTGAGCATTTTATTGCTGAAGATGCTTGCTACCACGTTTGGTCTTGGTTTTGGACTGCCCGCGGGTCTGATTGGCCCGACGCTGGTTATTGGTGCAGTAGGAGGCGGTGACATCGGTTTGCTGGTGGACTCTGTTTTTCCTGAACAGGCGGCCTCAATCGGTTTTTACGCGATGATGGGTATGGGGGCAATGATGGCGGCAACATTACAGGCGCCACTGGCTGCATTAATGGCCATGCTGGAACTCACTGCAAACCCGGACATTATATTTCCGGGCATGCTGGCGGTTATTATTGCGTCGATGACCAGTAGTCATGTCTTCAGGAAGGAATCTGTTTTTATTGCATTATTAAAGGCACGTGGGCTGGATTATCAGAATGACCCGGTCACGCAATCCCTGAGGCGTGTGGGTGTGGCGAGCGTAATGGATCAATCCTTTATTTTTATGCCGCAGAATATATTATTACAAGAAACGCAAAGCCGGCTAAAAGAAAATCCAACATGGATATTTATTGATAAAGACAAGGAAGAAGAAAAAGAGCATGGCAAAACGCTGTTACTGGCGGCAGACCTGGTGCGTTATATCAATAGCAGACAGCAGGAAGAAGATGCGCCGATTGATAATGATGAACAAATCGACCTGCTGGGTATTCCGGCTCAGCGTTATGATGTGATGCCTGTGCACATGCAGGCGACATTGCAGGAAGCCCTGGATGTGCTAAAAAGCACTAATGCCAGCATGCTTTATGTTGAGCAACATATGCAGGGCAATAAAAAGAAAGTGTATGGCATTTTAACGCGCGAGACGATCACAACACATTATCGTTACTGATAATCAATTAACCACAATACATATAAATACAACATTCCATCTGATGTTATAGGTTCGATTAAAGAACCTGCCAGAGCCCGGTATGACGATAGTTAGTCAGTAT
>JAUWSG010000095.1 GCA_030610155.1 Gammaproteobacteria bacterium | reverse complement strand
TTGGAAATGATCGCAATGATATTCGCCAGCACTTTTTTAATGTCTGGCAAAAGTTCACTAACAAACAGCCTTTGGAGCCAATGGAAGAAATTATTGCCAATGTAATCAAGCTGCATCCTGAATATCATTCATTACTCGAAGACACACAGTCACTGGACAAGGATTACACCCCAGAAATGGGACAAACCAATCCGTTTTTACATATGGGGATGCATATCGCACTGCATGAACAACTCACGACCAATCGACCGGCGGGAATTAAACAAGCGTATGAAAAACTGCAAACCAAAACCAACGATATACACGAAACCGAACACCGCATGATGGAATGCCTTGGCGAAGCCATGTGGCAGGCACAACGCAACAACACTATGCCCGATGAAACAGCTTATCTGGATTGCTTGAAGAAGTTAGCGGGTAAAAACTAGCTTATTATTTACCGCAAAGGCGCAGAGGGCGCAAAGAAAGAAGAATACTGAATTTTTAAATATAAAAACTTTGCGTTCTTCGCGTCTTTGCGGTGATTACTTATCTTTTCTTCTCACCGCCGCAATCCGCAAACGCAATGCATTGAGCTTGATAAATCCTTCGGCATCCTGCTGATTGTAACCGCCTTCATCGTCTTCAAAGGTAGCAATGCGTTCATCAAACAAACTGTCTGCGTCGGATTTGCGACCCACAATGGTGACATTGCCTTTGTATAACTTGACGCGTACCACACCGTTTACATTAGCCTGCGATTCATCAATCATGGTTTGCAGCATCGTTCGCTCTGGTGACCACCAGTAACCATTATAAACCAACGCAGCATAACGCGGCATGAGTTCGTCTTTTAGATGCGCGGCTTCGCGGTCCAGCGTTAGCGACTCAATGGCTCGATGTGCCTTGAGCATAATGGTGCCGGCAGGTGTTTCATAACAACCTCTGGACTTCATACCAACATAACGGTTTTCGACTATGTCACTTCGACCAATGCCATTTTCACCGCCTATTCGGTTTAATTCTTCCATGACGGTGGCCGGCGTAATGTTTTTACCGTCTATTGCGACGATATCGCCTTTACAAAATGTAAGCTCAAGGTAAGTGGCCTTATCCGGTGCCTGTTCAGGGGTGACGGTCCAGCGCCACATATCGGTATTCGGCTCACACCAGGGATCTTCCAGTTCACCACCCTCATAGGAAATGTGCAGCAAATTTGCATCCATCGAGTAAGGCGATTTTTTCCCGGTCTTTTGTTCAATCGGAATTTGATGTTTTTCTGCGTATTGAAGCAGTTTTTTCCGGGAATTCAGGTCCCATTCCCGCCACGGTGCAATCACCTTGATGTCCGGACTCAACGCATAAGCGCCCAGTTCAAATCGCACCTGATCATTACCCTTGCCCGTTGCACCATGGGAAATAGCGTCAGCGCCCGTTTCTCTGGCAATTTCGACAAGACGTTTTGCTATCAGGGGACGGGCGATGGATGTGCCCAGTAAATACTCCCCCTCATAAATTGCATTCGCACGAAACATCGGGAAAACGTAATCCCGGGCAAATTCTTCGCGCAAATCTTCAATAAAGATATCCTTGATACCCAGAGATTGTGCTTTGGTGCGTGCCGGCTCAACTTCTTCACCTTGACCAATATCAGCGGTAAAGGTCACCACTTCACACTGATATTGGTCCACCAGCCACTTCAGAATAACGGACGTATCCAGCCCACCAGAATAGGCAAGCACTACTTTTTTGATATCAGACATATCAGAGGTTCCTTGACTCTTTTAAGCGCTGGCTTTCTTTTTTGTGCGTCGTAAGCGAGACAATAATCGCCGTGCCATTTCGCCAAACATTTCCGTCTGCGTAGGATGTGGATGGATCGCTTCAGCAACCTGTTCCAGTTTCAAATCACCCGCCACCATCATCACACCTTCACCGATCAGTGTATCCGCATGATCAGCCAGAAAATGCACGCCGATAACTTTGTGCGATGCCTTGTCCACCACGATTTTAATCAAACCATGCGTTTCATTATTTATCATGGCCTTGGCGTCAATACTCATAGGCATTTTAACTTCTACCGCATCAATCCCGCTGGACTTCGCCTGCTCGACTGACAGTCCTACAAAAGCGGCCTGGGGCCGTGTAAAAATTACACCAGAGTCTTTGGCCTGATCATATTTCATTGACTCACCCAGCATGGTAGCAGCCGCTACCCGGCCCTGTTGGCCTGCGGTATGCGCCAGCATCAGCCCACCAATCACATCACCAACCGCATAGATATGCGATTTATTTGTGCGGCACTGTGCATCAACTTTTATTATCGATTTCTCACTCTCGACACCAGCCGCTTCAAGTTTTAGCGGTTCAAGTACCGGGCGTTTACCGGTCGCCAGCAAAACATAATCACAATCAAACGACTGTGCCTTTCCATCAGCGTCAGTATAAGACATGGCCATCGCACCCGGCTTGCCCGAAAGTTTGTCGATCTTCACAGACGTTTTAATCGCAAGCCTTGGCTCATCCGCTAACACGGCCGTCAATTGAGTCGCAATTTCCTGTTCAACTTCAGCCAGAATACGCTCCTGTACTTCCAGCAAAATAACTTCTGCGCCAAAATCCTGGAAAATTTGCGCCATTTCAAGACCGATCGCGCCACCGCCGATAACACCAATTTTCGCGGGCACCTTATCCAGGTTCCAGATGGTATCAGACGTGACCACACCGCCACTTTTCAATCCTTCTTCGGCACCGGCAATAGGCGGAACAAAAGGTGGCGCACCCGTTGCCACCACGGCACACCCAAAAGAGACATGCTCGCCTGATGAACCATCGCCTTCGTTTGCACGCGCATGAGGATTGTCAGTATTACCCGAGGTATCAATAAACAGACGGTGCTCGGTTTCAAACGACGCAAATCCCTGAATGACCTTGATCTTGACGCCCTTGTCTGTCTTTAATGCCATTTCACCACGCGTCTCCAGTACATGACGACGTGTTGCTTCCAGTTTGTCCCACTCAAGCGTGGCTACATTTGTACCTTGCACACCCAGGTGGCTGTCATGGGCACGATCCCGAATTCGATCTGCCGCCGCGCGCCAGGCTTTTGAGGGTATACAACCACGCCATAAACATTCACCGCCGGGAAATGGACTATCGTTCACCATCGCGACTTTCAAACCATGTGCCGTCAGATCACGTGCGCAATCTTCACCACCCGGCCCACCACCGATGACAACAACATCATAGTCCCAGTCACCTTCGGGTATGGCCGGACCAATAGGGCCCATCCATGATTCAGGTTGTTCTATATTCTGCTTCAGGGTGTTCAAAAACTTCGCCACTTCTGCACCATTTACAACACGGTGATCCGATGTCAGCGTCAATGGCATGCCTTCTGAGTCAGCCGCTGATATTGCCAATATTGCTGCCGTCCCGGGTGTCGGAATAGCATCAAAATAATTAACACCCATCATACCCATATTGGAAACAGTAAACGTTGGATTGGCATATTCATCGGGTTTCAGGCGACGTTTACGGCCACGACTAACCAGGTCAGCCCAGCTATCATTCAGTTCTTCCAATGATCGTGATTCACAATGACGTAACACCGGCACAACCAGACCGCCGCCATCGGCTGCGACTGCCATACCGATATCAATATTATCCCGTTCAACCAGCTTGTCGACAGGTTGATAGGCCCAGTTCATCGTTGGGTGTTTCTTGATGGCCAGTGCACAGGCTTTGGCTATCGTCACGGTTAAGGAAATGCCTTTTTTCTTTGATGCCTTTATCAAGGCTCCCGGTTTCGCTTTAACCATCACCTGGAAAGTCGGCATGGTGAGTGAAGCCGTCATCGAATGACTGACCGCCCTTTCCATTGCCGTCATCGCCCGACCATGACCTGGCACCTGGATCTCAGGCATGGCATGTGCCGGTATATGCTGTGCAACTTCCGACGGCCTTTCAATCGGTTGTGCGCGTTTAACATCATAAGCAACTACCAGACCACCCGGACCAGACCCTTTGAGGGTATTGAGATTCACATGCAGCATGGCTGCAAGTTTTCGGGCATAAGGTGATGCTGATTTATTCTCGGGACGTGTTGCCGGATTGACCCCGTTTAATTGTAATTCGGGCGCTCGATGCCCAGGCGCAGGATGTGCAGCGGCCAATTGATGTCGTGGTTCCTGGTCAGACGGACTGGTCACATCACCCTGATCAACCTGCTGGAGCACCTCACTGGTGGAACTAATGACCTGGTCTTTGTTCTCCACCAGATAAGCCATCACCTCACCGACAGGAATCGTGCTATCGGCGGGAATCAGTGGTCCGGAAAGATATCCGTCACGAAAAACTTCTACATCCATGATGGCTTTATCAGTCTCAATCGTCGCAACAATGTCACCGCGCTGAATCTTGTCACCGATTTCCTTTTCCCAACTGACCACAACACCTTCTGTCATGGTGTCAGTCAATTGCGGCATCTTGATGTCATGCAGGACACCTTCCGGTTTGTTCGATGCTACCGCTGCCTTTTCCGGTTCCGAACCTTGCTGCCCTGATTCTGTCGCAGGTGACGATTCCGCATCTTTAGCCTGAACTTCATCAGTGGAAGTCACCAGGCGGGCGATTGCTTCACCCACTGGCACCACTGAATCTTCTGGAATTAACGGACCGGACAAATAACCTTCACGAAAAACTTCTACATCCATGATGGCTTTATCAGTTTCGATCGTCGCGACAATATCACCGCGCTGAATTTTATCGCCGATTTTCTTTTCCCAACTGACCACAACACCTTCTGTCATGGTGTCAGTCAATTGCGGCATTTTTATGAGATACGACTCGGACATCACACATTCCTAATACAATCAGTAACGCGCCTGAAATATAAATCCCCTCTCCCGTCAGAGAAAGAAAACAAAGTCAGGGCATTCTGATTACTGATTTATTGAAATAATAGATATTAATACTGATACGACTGCTTTCGTGTTATCTATTAATGTTTAACTTATGCCTTACCCATCATTTTCACAACTGCGTTCACGACATCATCAGGGCCGGGTATCGTGGCCTTTTCAAGTGTGTGATTATAAGGTTGCGGTACATTTGCCGAAGACACTCTGACAGGCGCAGCATCAAGATCAAAAAAACACTCTTCATTGATGATGGCCATCACTTCAGATCCGACACCCACAGGCGCTTCTGACTCTTCGACAATAACTGCCCGGTGTGTCTTACTTACGGATGCCGCAATACCAGCCCGATCCAGCGGACTCAGGGAAAACAAATCCACTACTTCCGCTTCAATGCCATGGTTCTTCGAAAGAATGTCCGCTGCTTGCAAACTCCAGTGCACTGAAATGTTATAACCAAACAAGGTCAAATCTTTTCCGGACCTGACAACTTCCGATCCCTCAAGGGGATGAAAAAATTCAGCATCCGGCACATCACCTTTCATGTTGTACATCAGTTCGTGCTCGTAGATAAAAACCGGGTCATTACAACGAACAGCAGCCTTGAGTAATCCGTAGGCCTGTTTGGGTGTTGATGGCGTCACCACACGAAGTCCTGCGATGCCCATAAATACATTTTCCATGCGCGCCGAGTGTTGTGCGCCCAATTGATGTGCTGTACCGCCGGGGGAACGAATGACAACAGGTGCCTCCAGTTGCCCACCTGACATATATCTTACTTTCGCGGCAGAGTTAAAAATCTGGTCCATTGCCAACCAGGCAAAGTTCACCGACATAATTTCGATAATGGGTCGAATCCCTATGAATGAAGCACCAATGCCCACGCCGGTATAACCATTTTCCGAAATCGGTGTATCGATTACCCGTTCCGGCCCAAACTTGTCAAACAGTCCTTTGGTGGCCTTATAAGTACCGCCGGCAACCCCGATATCTTCCCCCATACAAATTACCAGGGGATCATTTGTCATTTCTTCATCATGAGCGCGCTGTATGGCTTCCCAATACATTATATTAGCCATTAGTTCGGCCCTCCATGCACATATGGATCATTCTCTGCCAACACATATTTTTCCAGTTCCTCAACCACAGGCTCGGGCGATTCTTCCGCAAACTTGATAACTTCATTTTCTATTTCATCGATGATTTTTTTGTCCAGCTTCTTGTAAGCGGCTTCCGTTAAGTCACCTGCTTTAATCAAGCGGTTCTTTAAAATCAGGATTGGATCACGTTTACTCCAGTCTGCTTCTTCATCTTTTGATCGATAAGCATTGGAATCAGACATTGAGTGGCCACGATAACGATATGTCATCAGCTCAAGAAAATAGGGCCCCTTACCAGAACGAACATGTTTTATTGCTTTTTGCGCAGCCTTGAAAACAACTTCAATATCCTGCCCATCAGCCTGCACTGCAGGAATATCATAACCACATACACGTTTATATTGATCTGTTACTGCTGTTGAACGGTCAATACGTGTACCGATACCATAAAGGTTATTTTCACATACAAACAAAACAGGTAATTCCCATAACGCAGAAATATTTAACGCTTCATGAAAAGTGCCCTGATTATTTGCAGCATCGCCAAGAAAGCAAATCGCAATTTCATCACCACCTTTCATCTTGATGCCCTTTGCCAGTCCCGCCGCAAGAGGAAAGGGACCGCCTACCAGTGCGTAACCACCATAAAAATGATGCTTCACATCAAAAATATGCATGGAACCACCACGGCCTTTACTGCTACCGGTTTCCTTGCCATATAATTCGGCCATCACTTCTTTGGGATCCGCACCACATTTTATTGCATGCACATGGTCCCTGTATCCTGTGATAACGTGATCTTCCCCGGCCCTGGCGGCTTCAAGCACACCGTGGCAACAGGCTTCCTGTCCCGGATACAAATGTAAAAAACCACCAATTTTTCTCTCAACGTAAGCTTCATAACACCGTTCTTCAAAGCGGCGAGCATAAAGCATTTCGTGTAAAAGCCGTTTTTTGTCTGCGGCGTTCATAAAATTCCTATCCTGTGCGTAGTCGGTACAAAATGATTATTTATTGATACTAGCCCGTATTTCTCACAGGGATGACAAATCCTCACTTGATCTTTGAATCCACAAGGAATTTTGATCAGTCGGAAATACGACCTGTATTCCGCTCCTTCACAAAATCCCTTGTGAATCCAAATCTCCACGCGAGGAGTTTGCCCCCCTGTGAGATATACGGGCTTTTAAGGCGTGTCGCCTCTTAATAGGCGAAAAGGCGTTATGATCCAGTTTTTGCCCTTACAGGTCAAGCAAAGTGCCCTAATTTACGAACACTTAAACCAATAATTGCAAATAAAACAACAAGTAAAAGGATACTGAAGCGTATTTTAGACAGGTTTTCATCAATGTCGCAGCATATTAATCATTCACTCAACAAATAATGCGGACTGGCAGCCGCATTATCATCATTATCCAGTAAAATAATCAGTTGAACTTTAAATAACCTCAAATACACACAATATTAATATTGTTTTTAGATGCGCAATAAAATCGCCAATAAACTGTTTTTTTCACTATCGCTTAAATTCTTTCAATTTCAGCACATTCAGAGAAGAGACCTCATCCGATGCTTTAAAATTCACGGCTAACTAATTCACTTTCTTTACATAATGTAATTGCTAATTCAGACCGCACAAAGATTGATTCTTATCCAACTCCCTAACTTTTTTAAAGTTTTTCAAATAAAAGACGAAAAATAATACAAGCCACATGACGAGTACCTGTTTGCAGACCAGTCTGTTTATAACAGGCAATTCATGTGCCTGACCCATGCTGCTAGCAGGATCGAACAACTCAAGCCCTGGAACAAAGGGTATTTTGATAACCAGGTTTAACTGAATAGTCATGACAAACAAAACGCAGTTAACAAAAAATCATATTACATCAGGTTTTTTCTTCATCCTGATGTTGCTGGTTGTTTTGTTATCTTTATGGATTAATACCGTCTCACAAAACTCCCGCGTTCTTAATGACCTTCATGAAGAGCAAACAAAAGTTGAGCTCATTTCTATGATGCGCCACACCGCGCATAAACGTTCCATCACACTTTACCAAATGACAACCACCGAAGATCCGTTCGAAAGAGACGAGCTGTATATGTACATCAGGCAGCTGGGTGGCGAATTCATAAAAGCCAGAGATGATTTTTTTTCCAGCGAGCTATCTGAAGAAGAAACTTCCGCCTGGAACAGGGCAAGAGGTTATTTAAACAAAGGCGGCAATTTGCAGCACCAAGCTGCCGAATTCATATTCAATGATGAAACTGAAAAGGCACAGAAAATTCTCTCAGATGAGATTGTGCCGATGCAAGCATTATTCATGACAGAACTGGACAGTCTGTTAGCGGCCTCCAATAAAGCGGCCACCTTAAAAATAGAAATGGTTACTAACAAGAACAGTAACACCTACACCCTTATTTTTCTGTTAGGTACTGCTGCCCTGTTACTCGGCTTTTTTACAATTTATGTCATTCGACGCACAAGTAAAACAGAAGAGGCATTAAGAGAACAAGGTGAACGTATTCGCGCCTTGTATGAAGTCTCTACAAGGGCCGATTTAACGCCCGATGAGCAGATTACTGAAACACTAAGACTCGGGTGTCGACTACTGGATATGGAAATAGGCAAAGTAGGTCTACTCAACCCTGCCGAGAATACTTCAACTTTTCTCAATACCGTGGCACCGCCCGAATTACCCATAAAAAGGGGCAAGGTTCTACCGCTGGACAAGACGTATTGCAATTTAACATTCAATTCTTCTGGACCCATTGCACTTCATCATGTTGGCGCATCTGAATATAAAGACAGTGTTTCCTATAAGTTTCTTGGCATGGAAGCCTATATTGGCACAACCATCTATGTTAACGGCGAAAAATTCGGGACTGTTCATTTTGTCAATCGCAAACCTCGCCGTAAGCCATTCACCGAAACAGACAAAGATTTACTAAATCTCATCGGCAGTTGGATAGCGGTCACGTTTGAACGTCAAAATGCGCAAGATGAAATGAAGGAATCCAGGAATATTGCCGAAAATGCTAATCGCTCAAAGAGCGCATTCCTTGCCAATATGAGCCACGAAATCAGAACACCTCTGACCGCTATTATTGGCTACTCGGAAATGTTGCATGACCCCGACCAGACAGAAGAAGAACGTACACACGAAATCGATTCCATTATCCGTAGTGGCAATCATTTACAACAAATCATTAATGATATTCTGGATTTATCAAAAATAGAAGCCGGCCAACTGGTCATCGAAAATTTACAGGCATCTCCATTCCATATGATTGCCGATATTAATTCTATCCTCGGTGATCGTGCGCGCATCAAAGGCCTTAAATTTCTTATTGACTACGATTACCCATTACCGAAGCAAATAACAACCGACCCCACGCGCTTAAAACAAATTCTTTTTAACATCATAGGTAATGCCATCAAGTTTACTCAAAAAGGCCATATCAAGATAAAAACACGCTATCTGCAGGGCAATAACAAACTGAGCATCAAAATTTCCGATACTGGCATTGGTATGACACAAGATGAAATGGGCCGCTTGTTTAAACCATTTTCCCAGGCAGACTCATCTACCACTCGCGAATACGGCGGTACCGGACTGGGATTATGCATTTCCAAACAACTTGCCAACAACCTGGGTGGCGACATCAGCTACACAAGTGAAAAAGGTGAAGGCAGCGTGTTTGAAATCACCATCGGAGTGGGTCCAGCCGATAGCATTGAACTCGTTAACGGCCCTGAAGACAGTCTTATTGATGAACTTATTGAAAGAGGCGCCAGGGACACGGAATTCAACAAGCAGATCCAGAAAATGTCACTTGGCAACAAACACATTTTAGTTGTAGAAGACAACCCTGAAACACAAAAACTTGTTTCTATTTATATCAAAAAAACCGGTGCAACTGTATCTACAGCAAATAACGGGGAAATCGCGGTTAAGCGTGCATTGTCAGAAGACTTTGATTTGATATTGATGGACATACAAATGCCTGTAATGGACGGGCTTGAAGCCACTTCCCAGTTACGTAAAGCAGGTTACAGTAAACCGATCATCGCATTAACAGCTAATGCGATGAAAGAGGACATGGATAAGTGCATTTTTTCTGGTGCCAATGATTATCTGACCAAACCCATAGACCTGAAACTTTTTTATACAAAATTAAAAACCTATCTTGATGGAAATAATATCCCGGAAAATGTGACTCAAATAATTACAAACATAAGCAAGGATTCGGAGTACCAGGAACTGGCGCAACATTTCATTGACAGCATGCCTGAGCTCATGAAAAAAATATCAGCCGCAGTAGAAAATAACGATTGGAAGAACCTGATTCTGCTCATTCAAGCATTAAAAGCAAACAGTGGCGAATTTGGCTTTTCTGACATCGCCAGCCTTGCCGCGATGATGAATACTAAAATCATAAATAAACATTATGATGACTTAACAGCCCATATTCTCTCTCTCAATTCCTTATACGGTAGAATTGTCACATCCCCTTTACCCAGGAAGGTCTCCTGAGGGCATCCGATTTGATACGCCCTTCTCTATTCACTCGTGAAATAAATATCGCCATAATATGTTTTGGCACTTAATCCAGAATTGTCGGTATCAGTCATGACCGCAACAACATCAATTTCAGATACATCCTTACCAAAAAAATGTTTAAAATCCTCACGAACATTTCTCTTGTAACTTTTCCATGTGGCGATGTTTGAATTCCCGGATTCAACCACAACCATATGAGCCCTGGAAGTATATGCATTAGGCCAGGCATCACCAGACACTTGATTACTCGACCAGACATAATTGACCGCTTTTGTTTTCCAGAAAAAAATCCCGCCAGAAGAAACCATATAAATTCTTGCCGGATAATCATCACCCTTTTTTGTTTTCTCATTGATATCGGG
>JAUWSG010000118.1 GCA_030610155.1 Gammaproteobacteria bacterium | reverse complement strand
TCCAGACTCAAGGGTTTATCTGCCGAAAACAAGGCAGCTTCGATAATATTTTTTACTTTTTCAGTTTCTAATGGCATGTTTATACGGCCTTTACATGTATTGAACCATAAGGTTCGTTTTGTACCAGTTCAATTAATGATTCTTTAATTAACTCTAATATCGCAACCAGCGTGACGACAACACCCATTCGTCCTTCCTCGTGAGGAAACAGTGTCGTAAAATCCGTGTAGCTCTCCCTGTTGACAGCGCTCATCACTTTTGACATACGCTCCCTGACTGAAAGTGCTTCTCGTTGCACATGATGATGTGTAAACATTTCCGCACGTTTCATGACATCATTTAATGCAGCCAGGATATCTCCCAACTCCACTGTCGGTTTAGGTTTAACCAGTGTTAGTTTGGGAGGTGAAACCACAACTGGATAAACATCCCGATTAAGCCTGGGCAAGCTGTCCAGATCTTCAGCTGCCTGTTTAAACCGCTCGTACTCCTGCAAACGCCTGATAAGTTCTGCTCGTGGATCTTCTTCATCTTCAAGCTCAGCAGGACGCGGTAATAACATACGGGATTTGATTTCTGCAAGCATTGCCGCCATCACAAGATAATCACCCGCCAACTCCAGGCGTATATCCTTGATGACATCGACATACTCCATATATTGTTTGGTGATTTCCGCTATCGGAATATTGAGAATATCCAGATTTTCTTTCTTGATTAAATACAACAACAGATCCAGAGGCCCGGAAAATGTTTCGTCCAAAAAGATCTCAAGCGCATCAGGTGGAATATACAAATCCAATGGCAATTGCGTAAGCGGTTTACCATTAACGATTGCCAACTGATCATCTATCGCATCAACCGCTGCATCAACCGGGCTTTGGCTTTGCTTAAGCTCTTCCTGATTTGTTTCTGTTGTCACCATAGATTTCCAGTTTGCTAACTTAGATTCCGTGCTCAATGAGCGAATCTGTTATTTATAATTTAAACCCATCAACTGACGGACTTCTTCCAAGGTGTCACGGGCAATGTCCCGAGCCGCTTCACAACCTTCGTTAATAATGTTCCTGACGATATTCGGGTCTTCCAAATATTCTTGCGCACGTTCGCGTATCGGTAACGTTTCATTCACTATTGCCGTTATCACCGGTTGTTTACAGTCCAGGCAACCTATTTTTGCCTGACGACAACCTTCCTGTACCCAGGCCTGCGTTTTATCATCTGAATAAACCTGGTGGAACTCCCACACCGGACATTTGTCAGGCTCACCAGGATCATCCAGCCTGACCCGCGCCGGATCAGTCGGCATTTTCCTGATTTTCTGTTCTATCACATCTGGATCTTCGCGTAATGTGATGGTGTTCCCATAGGACTTGGACATCTTCTGTCCATCCAGACCTGGCATTTTAGCAGCTTTTGTTAACAATGCCTGAGGCTCAGGAAATATAATTTTACCCCCTCCTTCCAGAAATCCAAATAACCGTTCCTTATCACCAAGGGATATATTTTTTTGATCATTTAATAACGCACGCGCCGTTTCCAGCGCACTATGATCACCTTGTTCCTGAAATTTATTACGTAACTCTTTATAAAGTTTCTCATTCTTTTTACCCATCTTTTTAACAGCGGCCTCTGCCTTCTCTTCAAATCCGGCTTCACGGCCATATAAATGATTAAAACGCCGCGCAATTTCACGGGTTAATTCCACATGAACGACCTGGTCCTCGCCAACGGGTACCTGGCCTGCCTTGTAGATCAAAATATCAGCACTTTGTAATAATGGGTAACCCAGAAAACCATACGTCGCCAGATCCTTTTCACGCAGTTTTTCCTGTTGATCCTTGTAAGATGGCACACGTTCCAGCCAGCTCAACGGCGTCGACATCGATAATAATAAATGCAGCTCGGCATGCTCAGGCACCATTGATTGAATAAACAACTTTGCCGACCCGCTATTCACGCCTGCCGCTAACCAGTCCACCACCATCTCCCAGGTGCTGTCGGATATACCTTGGGGTGATTCATACTCGGTCGTTAAAGCGTGCCAGTCAGCAACAAAGAAAAAACATTCATATTCATGTTGCAATTTCAGCCAGTTTTTTAAAACACCGTGATAGTGCCCCAGATGTAGCTTTCCTGTGGGGCGCATACCCGATAAAACTCGTTGATGTTGTGTTGCAACAGTATTCAAACTTTTCTCCCTGATCTTCTTTTGTAAACCAACGTTAAAAACGAAATATTAACTGGATTGACGCAATTATCATTTCAACTAGTGGCCATAATATTTTACCCAACAAACCCGTTGCCAATAAACCCAACAGAATAAAAAATCCGTATGGCTCAATTCGACTAAATTTGTATGACAATGGGCCTGGCAATAAACTTGTTGCAATACGGCCACCATCTAATGGTGGCAACGGCAAAAGATTCAACACCATTAAAATAACATTGATCAAAATGCCCGCCTGTCCCATTGCTAACAGCGGGGCAGCCAGCCAATCCATTGTACCACTGACCAATAATGAAAATTTTATAACAAGCGCCCATAAAATAGCCATAATCAGATTGGCCGCGGGACCGGCAATAGCGACCAGCGCCATATCACGTTTCGGCTTCCTCAGGTTCTCCCAGGTCACCGGCACCGGCTTTGCCCAACCAAAGATAAAACCACCCAGCATGAGCAATACAAGCGGTACAACAATAGTGCCAATGGGATCTATATGTTTGATTGGGTTGAGCGTCAGACGCCCCATCATCATCGCTGTCGGGTCACCCAGCTGTTTGGCTACCCAGCCATGCGCCACCTCATGCACCGTAATGGCAAATATCACCGGCAACGACCAGACTACGATGCGTTGCATAAGGCTAAATTCATCCATATTAAACAGTAGCCATACTATCCATTGTCCATAAAATCAATTGCACCCAGTCCTTTGCGTACAATAACAGGCTCATCGCCGACCAGGTCAATCACAGTTGTAGGTTCAAGACCACAATTACCCCCATCGATAACAGCATCGAGCTGGTGGCCAAGCGTATCCTGAATTTCATGTGGGTCAGTTAACGGCAAATCGGTTTCAGGCATAATCAGCGTGGTACTCATTATTGGCTCACCCATGTTTTCCAGTAATGAGTGTGCAATCGGATTGATTGGCACCCGCAAACCGATTGTTTTGCGCTTCGGATTTAATAATCGTCGTGGTACTTCCCGGGATGCCTGCAAAATAAACGTATAAGGCCCGGGTGTCAGGGCTTTTATCAAACGGTAGGCACTATTATCGACTTTGGCATAAGTCGCAATTTCCGATAAATCGCGGCAAACCAATGTCAGGTTGTGATGGGAATCCAGCCGTCGAATATTGAGCATGCGTTCCATTGCCTGCCGGTCACCGATATGGCACCCCAGTGCGTAACAGGAGTCAGTCGGATAAGCTATGACGCCACCCTTATGCATCATCGCAACAACCTGACAAATCAGGCGATTTTGTGGGTTTTCATGATGAATTTGGAAAAAACGACTCATTTTCAGTATTTTTTCAGAAAATATGATACATTATCGGCGATTTTCAGTAGTCAGTCACCATACGGCTTGCGGACCTGGAAAATCATTAAATAAAGACAGCGGATGTACCTTAACCCAGTTACCGAGCATTAGACAATATGAAATTGCTGTTCGATTTTTTCCCTATTTTATTGTTTTTTATTGTCTTCAAAATGTATGGCATTTTTGCCGCGACAGCAGTCGCCATCATTGCCACCTTTTTGCAGGTCGGATTTTACTGGTTCAAACATCGCCGGTTTGAAAAAATTCACCTTATCACCCTGGCATTAATCACGGTATTTGGGGGCGCGACATTAATACTGGAAGATGAAATCTTTATAAAATGGAAGCCCACTGTACTCAACTGGCTTTTTGCTGTTGCATTTATTGGTAGTCAGTTTATTGGTAAAAAAACAATTGCCGAACGTATGATGGGAAATGCCATCGAATTACCGAAAAACATCTGGAAGCATCTCAACTCAAGCTGGGCCGTGTTCTTTGTTTCGCTCGGGTTTGCCAATATTTTCGTATTATATAACTATGACACAGAAACATGGGTTAATTTTAAACTGTTCGGAATGATGGGGCTCACCGTGCTATTTGTTGTTATTCAGTCGTTAGTACTCGCCCGTTTTATCAAGCAAGTACCATCGTCATGATGATGGAACCTCTGATCAATTCGTGGATGGCGTCTATGCGCCTGAAATCGACAAATGCCGCGTTGCAAATCTTGACAATAGTCCCGCTATTGCCTGCGATTCGCGCCTTGCATTTGTCAATTTCAGACACATATCCGCTCACCCAGAATCGCCTACATGGACGTAGGCGAGGGGCGTAAGCAGGAGCGGAAGCTTTGATCAGAAGTTCCTTTACAATAACAATAGTATGAGGGAGTCAAAATAATGTTATATGCAATCTATGCTGAAGATTCTAAAAACAGCTTATCCAAACGGCTGGACGTACGCCCGGAACATGTCGAACGTTTAAAAGACCTGAAAGAACAGGGAAAACTGATTTTAGCCGGCCCACTGCCCGCAATAGACAGCCCTGATCCTGGTCCGGCAGGCTTTACAGGCAGCCTGATTGTCGCAGAATTCAAGTCCCTGAAAGATGCAAAACATTGGGCCAATGATGACCCCTATATCAAAGCAGGCGTATATCAAAAAATAACCGTAAAACCTTTTAACAAAGCTTTCCCATAAACGCTATTTTAATTATATAACTGGTAATTATCCTATGAAACAACTGACTCATTATTTATTTCCACTATTATTCGGCAGCGCCTTTATGGCACTCAACAGTTTACCTGCCAGAAGTGCCGAAATGGACAAAAACGTTTTAGCGACTGTTAACGGCGCTAATATTACACAGGAGATGTTCGAAACCTATTCAAAGCGCCGTGGTAAGACCGACCAGTCTAAAATCAAACCGGCAGAAAGAAAGGCGATCACAGAAGAACTTGTTAATCGTGAACTACTCTATCAAATCGCATTAAAAAACAAGCTGGACAAAGACCCGGAAGTTAAACGGGAGGTTGATAATATCGAACGCAACTTGTATGCCTCCGCAGCAATTCGTGATGCGGTCTCCAGACAAACGCCAATTACTGAAGAAATGATGAAATCAGAGTATCAAAAAGTTATTAAAGAGCTGCCGGCTAAAGAATACAAAGCACGTCATATATTGATGAAAGCAAAACAGGATGCCATCGCGGTTATTCTTGAACTTAATAAAGGCACTGAATTTGCTAAACTGGCAAAAGAAAAATCCACCGGCCCGACTGGCGCAAACGGCGGTGACCTTGGCTGGTTCAGAGACGGACAAATGTTACCTGAATTTACCGCAGCCGTTGCCAAACTGGATAAAGGAAAATACTCTGAAACACCGGTTAAAACACAATATGGCTGGCACATTATTCTCCTCGAAGATGTAAGAGAAGCCCCTGCACCTGCTTACGAAGAGCTCAAAGATAAAATTAATATGAGCATCAGAAATAAACAACTGGGCGATTACATTGCGTCCCTGAAGAAAAAAGCAAAAATCGAAATCAAATAAAGACGCAAGATCAACCAGCCTGTGATCCGGCAGGCTGGTAACCTAGCCCTATTACAGAATAAGTCAAAAAACACTTCATCTTTATATCCTTAATTATCAATAACATCCTCAATATTTATTACCTTTTTTCTAGTATTAGATAATACTGAAATATTTAAGAAATCCCCTTTTTTAGCCGATATACAGACTACAGGTGACATTCATCATTTGCTGAGTGTTAAGTTCATCAGTAGCGTTTTTATTATTGGTAATTATTTCAAACATGAGTGAACGTTTTTTCCGAATTATATTAGGTACAACGCTGATACTGTTCCTGTTTAACAAATGGGATAACCTGGTTTATATCTATATCGGTATTCTTTTCTTTGAAGGGGTAACCAACTGGCGTATTCCCAGGATCATTTCCCGACTACGTTATGGAGCAGATATACCTGCGCACCTTGCGTCACCCTGCGAGGCAGTCCGTATCAACTTTGATGCAGAAAGAGCACTCCGTCTGGTAGTCGGTTTATTTCTTGTCGTGACATTCATTTTATTTCATGAACAAATCTGGCTATTCCCCTGGTTTATTGCCTTTATGTTGCTATCAGCCGGCATCACGAATATTTGTCCCATGAACATGTTTCTTCGTTGGGTTGGGTTTAAATAACATGACAACCAAAAATATCAGTGATGACTGGACCCAGAACTGGGAAGCGAGTATAGCCGTCAAGGTTTCCGCCGTCGTATTGTGGGTCATGATCGCAGTCAGTCTTGGCGCAATCATGTTCTTGTTAAACGATGTTGAATCAAACCTTAACAAAACTTTTGAGCATAATGGTGATCGTTTGGCCTACCATGTAGGTGAACTGACCGTCAGACAGCCTACCCCCACGACTGATGAGCTAAGAACATATTTGCAAAGCAGATTAGAGGATTATGGTTTCCCTCTTATTGAGTTAACAATTGGTGAAATTAATATAATTGCTGGTCAGAAAACGCCAGAACTTGAAACACACTATTTACGAGAGTTATCTAATAAATATCCACATATGGATGGAAGCACTTCTACAGTACTGTTACGTACCTATCGCCAACCGTTAAATACGCTTATCGAAGATAAACGTAACCTGCTGGTGCTTTCTGTTATTGCAGCGTTATGCATTTTTGGAATAACTCTGACCTGGATCATTAATAAAATATTAACAAAACCAATCCAGCATCTGGTCTCCACCACTCAAAGAGTATCCGAAGGTGATCTGGACAGTCGATTAGAAATAAATCGTACAGATGAGTTTGGCCAACTGTCCCGGTTTTTTAATGAAATGCTTGAAAACCTACATGAGCGCGACAAAGAATTAAGAGTAGCGCTAAAAGAGGCAGAAGCCGCAACACAGGCCAAGAGCGCTTTTCTGGCTAATATGAGCCACGAAATACGCACGCCCCTGACAGCTATCATAGGGTATGCTGATGTTCTGCAACATAGCAAAAAAAGTATTGCGGATAACATGGATGAAATTACGACTATTATTCGTAATGGCAAACATTTACTACAGATAATAAATGACATTCTTGATCTTTCCAAAATAGAAGCGAACAAACTCGAAATAGAACTTACCAGTGTCAATATTCCAGATATTATTTCAGATTTAAAAAGTATTATTGAACCCCAGGCAAAAGAAAAAGCACTCGATTTTAGTGTTAATATTAGCTACCCCCTGCCAAAACAGATTATCTGCGAACCACTACGCTTAAAGCAAATTCTGCTTAACTTGTGCAGTAATGCAATCAAGTTTACTGAAAAAGGTTATGTGAAATTAGATATTAAATGCGATATCAAAAGAGAAGATATCGAATTTAATATTATTGATACAGGCATAGGGATGACAGAAGAACATATCAGCCGTATTTTTAATGCTTTTGCTCAAGCCGACTCATCCACAACTCGTAAATATGGCGGTACCGGACTGGGTTTGTATTTATCAAAACAACTCGCTGAAGTACTCGGTGGTAATTTATCGGTAGAAAGCAAAGAAAACGAAGGTAGTAAATTCAAGGTCACCGTTAATACTGGCCCATTATCTGACGTCAAATTTATTACTAACGACCGGGATATTTCCAGTAAGACGGTCTCTTCCTCTACCCCCATGCAAGAAAACACAGTGAAGGGAAATATCTTATTAGTAGAAGATAGTATTGATAATCAACGTCTGTTGAATATGTATTTGACCAAAATGGGTGCCAGTGTCTCTATAGCCGAAAACGGTAAAGTTGCAGTCGAGAAGGCAACAAATTATTATTTCGATTTAATTTTAATGGATGTTCAAATGCCGATAATGGGTGGTTTGGAAGCTGTCGCACACCTGCGCAAACACGGTTACACAAGGCCTATTACTGCATTGACCGCAAACGCCATGATTGAAGACCGTGATAAATGCTTTAAAGCGGGTTGCGACGACTTTATTTCCAAACCTGTAAACAGGCAGGCCTTATACTCGATTGTCGAGAAATATTTGACCATAAATCAGAATAACCCTGACGAGAAGGATGCGATTGTTTCCAGATTACTCAAAGAGGATCCTTCAACATTTGATATTGTTCAACAATATGTTAACAACCTGCCCGAATTGCTTGAAAAAATGAACAAGGCTTTTGGTAATAAAAACTGGGATGAATTTTACAAGGTTAACCATGATCTCAAGGGAACGGGTGGCGGTTTTGGCTACCCTGTATTAGCAGAATCAGCCATAAAAATAGAAGCATACTTGCATGAACAGGCATATCACAAGATTGCCGATTTACTCAATACACTTAATAAAGACTGTGCAAGAATCTATGCAGGTATGGATACCGGTACTACCGCAATAAACGGTTAATATCAGCGCCTGTTAACTGACTAACGTGCACTCCCGGACACCACGACGACCTTCCGGAGCAGTGACTTCCTGTAAATTTGCACCCGTTGAAGTAAAACTTTTCACAACTTCCTGTAGAATAAAATAATTTTTATCTGCTTGCGTTTTTATTGTAATAGAAGAAAAATTACCTTCTTCTGATGAAATCTCATGTTCACCCGGCTCAACCGTTAATATTAAATATGTTTTCGGCCCTGTCATCGCAATGAATTTTCCATCCAGGTTAACAGGCATCTCATCCTTGATATTTAATCCAGTTCTGTAGATATAAATGACCGACTTGTCAGGGAGAGTAGCAAACGAGTTATCATCGTCCATAACATCCTGAGGAACACTCTGTCCATAATTCGCGCAACCACTGACGGTAGCGAACATCAGCATTAACACAGACAATAATTTTATCGATTGAATATGGCGCAACATGAAATATCCCTCTTTCCAACAGGCTGGAACAAATATTGTTCCCCCATTATATGTATTTCCCGGGATAACACCAAAATTTAAAGCCCGCGATATTCATGTTAATTCCGGGAATCAGGGCAAAATCGTGTCACCGCAAAGGCGCAAAGAAGAAATAAGATAGATATATCAGTGACACTTCAAAGGTCTTCATAAAACAGGTTGTTTTCCTTTGCGTTCATTGCGCCTTTGCGGTGAAATATTTTCCTTTGCGGTGAAATAATAGCCAGAATTCAAGCCTAATGCCCGTCAGGTATTACGCCGACTTGTGGCATCTCTGCCAGGCCTGTTTCCCTCGCGTGCTCCTGAAAACCTTTATTACGCCAAAAGAAAGCCCCTGGCATAGTGGTCGGTATTACCAACACATAGAATAAAGCGCGACCAACCAATGCAGTCGCC
>JAUWSG010000147.1 GCA_030610155.1 Gammaproteobacteria bacterium | reverse complement strand
CCTATTTCCTATTTCCTATTTCCTATTTCCTATTTCCTATTTCCTATTTCCTATTTCCAATTATCTGGAATTTATTATTTTTCAATCTGAGATCTTTTTATACGATACCGTAAGGTGTCTCTTGATATTCCTAACAACTTAGCAGCGGCACTGACATTCCATGCCTTTTCTTCCAGGGCCCGAATGACAAGTTGCCTTTCAGCATCGTTCAGATTCAATGCTCCATTTAATTCATCATTGACTGTGAAGGTGGGATCATGGTTCCGTGGAAAAGACAAACTCTCTTCATTTATCACGCTTGCTGATGACATTAAGATTGTTTTTTCCATTAAGTTTCGAAGCTCTCTAATATTTCCTGGCCAGGCATATTTCTTTAAAGCTATTTTCGCATCCTCGGACAAGGTCGGAACATTTTTTTGATAGCATTCTGCTTGTATCTTTAAAAAATGTTCCGCAAGCAAAATGATATCGCCCTCACGTTCACGCAGCGAAGGGATATGCAAAGGAATAACGCAGAGTCTGTAGTATAAATCTGATCGAAATTTATTTTCAGCTATCAACCGTTCAATAGGTCTATTAGTTGCGGCAACAATACGAACATTCACTTTTCTGCTTTTTGTTGCGCCAAGCGGTCTGACTTCTTTACTTTCCAGTACTTTTAATAGCTTGAGTTGCGAGGCCAGCGGCATGTCCGCAATTTCATCCAGAAACAAAGTACCTTCGTGGGCCGCTTCAAATAATCCAATTTTGTTTGATGTCGCACCAGTATAAGCACCTTTAACATAACCAAATAATTCAGACTCAACCAGATCGTCGGGAATAGCCGAACAATTTATTTCGATGAACGGGCCCATGCGCCGTGCGCCCATATAATGGACGGCCTGTGCAAACAGCTCTTTTCCTGTACCGGTTTCCCCGGTAATCAAGACCGGCGATGCGTGATCCATAGCGGCATTTTTTTCAGTTTTGTTCAGCGCCATGAGCTGGCTCTTTACTGCCAGTAATGGTGGGCTATTACCGATGATACGAGAAAGGCTTTTATCTTCGATATTATCATTCAGACCCGCTTTGGTTGCACTCAGGATATCTTCTATTAGATTTTTCAGTTCTTTTAAAACTATCGGTTTGGTAAGAAATTCATCGGCACCCGCCTTCATGGCGTCCACAGCGATTTGTATACTGCCATATGCGGTCATCAGGATGATGCGTGTATCGGGATGAGTTTCTCTAAGTTGTTTAACAATTTCCAGGCCACTCATATCACCCAGTTTAAGGTCTAATATGACCAGATGAGGACAGATTTTTTCAATTTCAATTATGCCATCTTTGCCGGTATACACCGTATTGAGCTGGTAGTTAAACCGCCCAAGATAGCGCTGAATGTTATCTGCTAAAATCTGCTCGTCTTCGATGATTAATATACGATATTTCATAACTTAATTGCCGGCAATGTCAGACAAGCGATTGTGCCATTAACTTCATCGTGAGTAATGTGAATTGTTCCTTGATTACGCTCAAGGATTTGCTTCGTTAGATAAAGACCAATACCCAGGCCATTTCGTTTTGTGGTAAAAAAAGAATCAAACAAACGTTTTTCATCCTGCTCATTAAAGCCCACGCCATTATCAATGACCCAAAGTGTCGCGAGCCCGTTATTTGCATTATATTCTGTTTTCACTTTAACTTTGTGATCAACAGGGTGGGCTTCGATAGCATTTAATAAAAGGCCTACGATGATTTGTTTCAGGACCAGGCAGTTAAAGCTAATGTTGATACTGCATTCTGTGAAATCTTTTTCAAAAGAGATGTCCTTATTTATGGTGCTAGACGATAAACCCGCAATGGATTCCTGAATAAGATCATGTAAAACACAGGTTTCGTTTGATACGGAACCTGAATTCATCACACTCAAATATTGCTTTACCCAGACATCCATGCTGTCTGACTCTGACATAATTTGGTCCAGAGATTGATTGGTGTCAGAACAATTTTCATTTTCACGGGCAAGCTCGGCTGATGAGCGTATGCTGGATAATGGGTTTCTAAGTCCATGCGCGATGGTAGATGCCATTTCGCCAATGGTTAACAGGCGCTGAGACTCCAGTATGCTAGCATCCTGTTTATCAATAATATTGGCCGCGCGCTTAATAATCCAGAATAGACTTAAAAATAAAAATAGTCCGCCAATGATTGCGCCGCTCCAAACAGAAGTTTGAATTGTTTTGAGTTTTTCCGGCAATCCCCGTGGCACACGATAAATCTCAGCGACGGCAATGACCTCTTTCGAACTCGATTCAGACAACCAAATAGGCAAGTAATACTCCACGAATTGGCCTTCCACATGTTGTAAATCCATGTGTTCATCCTTATTGTGTTCATGGGCATTGCTTATATGGGACACCGGTTTTCCAGTGAGTGATGTCTCCAGTTCAGGATTGTCATCGAAACGTTTATCGAAAAGTGCAGCTTTGCTCGACCAGATTACGTATTTTTCAGTGGAGTAGACATTAGCGCGCAAAATGCCCGGTACTTTGCCTAACTGGGCAAAAAATACAGCGAGCCGTTGGGCACCATCTTCAGAGCTGACGGTTACAGCCGGGTGTATTCCCGTATCCTGACGCACGATACTGTTAACAAACTCAGTCATGACATTGGCATCGTGCTCCAGCACTTGTTCCATCAGTGTATTAGAAAAGTACTTTGTCGCAACAAGACCAATCAGAGTAATTGCGATGAAAGCCGCGACGGAAAACCATTTGACCAGGTTAAAACGGGAGTCATTAGACTTATTAAGTTCAGTCCACATTGATTGTCTAAACATTTTTTTTATTTATGAGCTGCTGATTACACAGCATATTATTTGGGGCATTTAACCACAAATTGGGTTATTTGTCCCGACCAAATTGTACCCCGCACTCACCTGAAGTCGAATAAAATGTCGTAAACCTATGTTTTAATTACCTTAATTAAGGCAAGTTAAATTGGCATGATATTTGAGTGTCATTAGGAGGCAGGATCGTAAAAATTCTATTGTTATATATAAACGGAAGCACAGCATGGAAAATTATATTAGTACGTCAAATCAAACTGTTTTTCCAGTAAGTAAATGGTTTAGACCTCTCTATATAACCACAGTCGAGATGCAACAAAAAGCCGAAACAGTTTTAAATGTACTTAATAATGACTCTGATCCAGAGGGTGAAATGCTAACGATTAATCCGACAAAATCAGAACGAAACCTGATCATAAGAATTAATACTAATCAAACCATCACAATAAAACCTCGGGGGAGTTTTGTTGGTGAGACTAGCTTTACCTACGACATAACAGATTCTCGCGAAAATGTAATTAGTCAGGCAGTAGTATTTGTCACGATTATCTAAGATTAATCAATATCCATTGTCAACAATGGATTTTAGCGCGGGCTCGTCGTCTGCCCATGCCAATTAAGCCAATCAGGCCAGAACCTAACAGCCAAACGGCAGCAGGAATTGGGATCGGGGTGAGTTCGCGGACGAGGAAACTACCGACGCTCGGGTATGCTTGCAAAACTGGGAACGTTGCCGGGCTGTTGTCGTTGGCATCCCATCCCTGATAGTGTGCGATGTGCAAATAAGAACTCTGGCCAGACACTGCGTATCCGACTTCCACGTTTGCCAGACAGGTATTCGTTATACCTGCCCATTCGCACTCCCCGGTATTACCGTATAGGCCGTAAGAAAAATTAATGGTTTCCCAGCCTATGGCGTATCCGTCTGTTGTTATGAACCGGTCATTTATACCATCGCCATCTACAAATGTTTTCGTGATACCGAAGAGAGTTTGCAACTCAATACCCCCGCTCAATAATTCAGGGGCGCCATAATACCCCGACGGGTTGTTTAAGCCCCAGGGTACATATGAAAGAAACAAATCCTGCACTTGTTGCCTTGTGGCATAATTGTATCCAAACAATATGCTGGTGGAATCAATCAACTGGGCTTCGACTTGACTGCGGCTTTGGTTTATCGTTGCCGTTAACTCAAGCCATTCATAATTAATTCCGTAGAGGTTATTTATAACAACTGCATTTGCATTGAATGAGACTGATGAAATGATGGTAATGAACAAAATCTTGATTGATTTAAACGTCATATTTCACTGCTTTTCTTAATCTTGTAAATTTGATTCTGCGTTGTCCCAAAAAGACTCAAAATTCAATGAGTCCTTAAGTGAAGGCAGTAGAAAAGCGTCTCCCTGATGTTTAATTAACAAATTTAACATAATTCTTCTTAATTTAACATAATAATATGTTATTTAACGGGTGTAATGACGAAAAAATGACTCGTTGAATTTAACGCCCAAACATACCGATACTTTAAGTCAGCGCTGGATTTTTGCTATGTTGTTGGTGTGCGTGAAGGTATACAGTTGATAATTATGATGTTTTTTAAATATTTATTTTCATCTTCTCGTATTATTTATAAGATGCTGAAAGAGAAAAGAACATACAAAATTATTTGAAATGAGCTGAATATATCAGCGGAATGTTCAGGCCTGGAAATTCCCATTCAGGATATTTTGTTTATGGGAAATGAGAGGTCTGACCTCTCCTCTTTTAATAATAGACTTGCCCCCTTTCTTTATACCCTCCTTATTATTATCGTAAACTTGCCCCTTCCTTTTTCACAATCATCCACTTTAATAGCATTCTAAGGAAACACTGCTATATTATTTATTAACTTCCTTATAAATCTTGCTTAGATATAAGAGATACTTTGCGATGACGAAACAAATGACGAAGCAAAGGGAGACAGAAATACAGATAGCATGGAAGCAAATTGAATATTTTGGCGACCATTGGAAAAGTATTCTTAATACTGACTTTCCCGTCGTACCCATACATATTCTGAAACCTTTTTTTTCTGAGCTGATTATCCAGGCCAGCATCACCACGGCAAAAACTAACCAAAAAAATCTGGCTAGGGAAAATGAAATGTTGAAGCTTGAAATCTATATGTTAAAACTTCAACTGGAAGATTCTGAAAACCGGGATCCTTCACCTTACATTTTCACACCTGCCGCCAATTCTATCGACAACTCCAGATCATAATCTGCATAGCATTAGATATGCTTCAAACTTAAAACACATTTGTATCGTGACAGTCAGCGCAGTCAAACATAGTGTTTGGATGACCGGCGGGTTTACCGATTGCAGTCACATTATTATGGCAGTCGCTACAGAACCCGAAAGCATTCTGGTGTGCAATGCTCCTGTTCAGGTCAAATATGAGCGTGCTATGGCAGGCATTACAGGTATTGTTTGTTGAGATATGCATCGCTGTTTTCCCTATTGCAGTCACATCATCATGGCAATCAATACAGGCACCAATAACAGCAATGTGATTAACAGATGTAACAGAGTTAAATGCAATGGTATTATGGCAGGCTTCGCAATTGTTATTCGTGTCAATATGCCCGCTGATTTTGGCGGGTGCAACCACGCCATCGTGACAATCAACACACAGGCCTATGACCTGGTTATGGTCAACCACATTGACCGGAATAAATCCGGTGGTGCTGTGACAAGACTGGCAAACATCGGTCGTTGCTATGTGTGTAGAGGGTTGCCCAATTGATTCAAAACCATCATGACAGCCAGCACAACCATTGGATAAATCAAACTGGCTATGAAAATCAGTACCCGAAAATTGAGTCAGTATATGATAGGCAATCGCATCGACCTGATCAGGATCGAGTTGATTTGCAACCGTTTGCATTGCCGGCACAGTCACTAATGCCAGATTGATATCAAGATCCGTTTTCAGACGGATATCCGGTCCGGATATCCCTGTGCCATCAACACCATGACAACCGGCACAGTTAAACGCATAAAACTGCAAACCAAAACTACCCTGGGTATCAACTGTGATATCAACCGTGATACTTGCGGACAACTGTTCAGATGTCTCTTCCGTTACTGTGAATGTTACGCTGTATTGACCTGTCTCCAGCCCCGTTGGTGTCCATTCAAACACACCATTTACTTCATTAAACACCGCTGGTGTGGTTTGCATGAATGGATTATTGAATGTGCCTGCAGTGCCAGGAGAAGAATAAGTTAATCTGTCACCATCTACATCAGAGCCAGCCAGTTCGAAGCGCAGTAAACTGCCCGTAACAGCGTTTATACTGGCTATAGGGGTAAGCACAGGAGCGCTGTTCGCGCTATTTCCATTACCGCCTGGTGAACCTGGGATGGGAATAGCACTTCCTCCACTCGAGCCACCGCAGGCAGCAAGCGAAAAAACCAGCAACATGATTAGTTGTGTTTTTAAAATCATACCCTACCCTGAAAAAAACCGGTCATGCCAAAATGGCGCCGGACTAAAAAACTATATAGCAATGGTATGGCATTAAAATACAGTTAAAGCTCATATTTGTGACGCAGCGCGCTAAATTAGTCATGCTAACGTTAGTTTAATACCTAAAATTTATATCGGAGATTTTATAAAGCAGAATATGTTTTAAGGAATCAAACGGAAGGGATGTGGTTAATTTAATAAGTGTGAATCAATTCACACTTATTAAATTAAGATACCCGAATCAATACTTATTTACCGCAAAGGCGCCTTTGCGGTGAACAACAACTATAAGCATCTATTTACTCGAAAGGATTTTTCAGAACAATGGTTTCCGAGCGTTCCGGGCCCGTGGAAATAATATCAATCGGCGTTTCAGTAATTTCTTCTATTTTGTTTAGATAAGCTTTAGCATTTTGTGGCAGTTCATCGTAGTTTTTCACGCCGACGGTGGAATCCTGCCAGCCAGGCATATCAATATAAACAGGTTCGCATTTTTCAAATGCATCAGCACCAATCGGCGGTGTAAAACGTTCAACACCGTCACTGATATAGCCGACACAGAGCCGAATAGTTTCCAGGCCATCTAGAACATCCAGTTTGGTGATACATAAACCGGTAATGCCATTGAGGTAATTAGAACGCCTCAGGGAAACAGCATCAAACCAGCCGCAACGTCGTGCGCGCCCCGTGGTTGAACCAAATTCGTGGCCTTTTTTAGCGAGAAAATCGCCCGTTTCATCTGATAATTCTGTCGGGAACGGGCCCGAACCAACACGTGTCGTGTAGGCCTTGGTGATGCCCAGTACATATTCAAAACTATTGGGGCCTACTCCACTGCCTGATGCCGCCCCGCCGGAGACCGTATTCGAAGAGGTCACATAAGGGTAAGTGCCATGGTCAATATCAAGCAACGCACCTTGCGCCCCTTCAAATAGAACACTCTCACCTGCTTTCTGGGCCTGGTATAGCAATTCAGGAATGTCATCGATTAATGGCAAAATACTCTCAGCCATTTCAAGTGTTTCATCGAGTATTTTCTGAAAATCGACTGTTTCATGTTTATAATAATTTTTTAACGAAAAATTGTGGTAGTCCACCACTTCGCCAAGCTTTGCTGCAAACTGTTCACGGTGGCGTAAATCCCCTACCCGTAAACCTCGCCGCGAGACCTTATCTTCATATGCCGGCCCGATGCCGCGACCGGTAGTACCAATTGCGGATTTGCCTCGCGCAATTTCACGCGCCTGATCGAGCGCAATATGATAAGGCAGAATGAGAGGACAGGCTTCGCTGATACGCAGACGTTCACGCACCGGTATGCCACTTTCTTCAAGTTCAGCCATTTCCTTGAGTAGCGCATGAGGCGATAACACAACACCATTACCAATCAGGCACAATACATTGTCACGTAGTATGCCGGAAGGAATGAGATGCAGGACCGT
>JAUWSG010000217.1 GCA_030610155.1 Gammaproteobacteria bacterium | reverse complement strand
GTAGGTGCGAATTTATTCGCACAACAGCTCCAGAATATGCGGGCATCTAGAAATATGGAGAGGGAGCCTCTTGCTGAGACACGCAGTGAACCCATCCATGGGGCTCGCACCCGCATCCTTGCGGGTGACGGTCTAAGCAAGAGGTTCCCTCCCATGTCTCCATTACATAATGTGGCAACAATGACAATTCGCTGAGCGCTTACTAACATGATAAACTTCGGTATTGCTAACTTGTTCGCCTGGCTATTTTGTCTGGATGAAGGGGTTAGTGGAAATACCTGGTACCAAATACCGGCTTAGCCGGTTTTTTTCTGTCTGTGAAATATCCGGGCTGACTGTTTGTGGTCAGAGCATATCAGCCAGATTCATCTTTACATTTTATTGGAAATGCCGTTGGGATTCATACTTTATTCACGCAGTAATTGTCCATTGTGCGAAGCCATGGAAGATGAATTACGACCGTTTATAGAAAAATATAACATTAGTGTGAAGCGCCAATATATTGATAATGAGCCTGAACTGGAACAGCGCTATGGCAGTAAAGTGCCAGTATTAACATTAGATGGAAAAACACTTTGTGAATATTTTCTGGATCCAGAGTGTTTAATAACTCTGATCGAGAAATAGCAGCTTAAAAAAATATTGGGTAAACTTTAATATAATAATTTAATGAAAAATATCCGTAACTTTTCCATTATCGCGCATATTGATCACGGTAAGTCGACACTGGCTGACCGGCTGATTCAGTCCTGTGATGCCTTAAGCGAAAGAGAAATGGCAGCACAGGTGCTTGACTCAATGGATCTGGAACGTGAGCGTGGCATTACCATCAAGGCACAAAGTGTTACCTTGAATTATAAGGCAGATGACGGTGAGACATATCAGCTGAACTTTATTGATACCCCGGGGCATGTGGACTTTTCATACGAGGTTTCACGCTCGTTGGCTGCCTGTGAGGGCGCATTATTGATTGTCGATGCGTCACAGGGCGTTGAGGCGCAGAGTGTTGCAAACTGTTATACCGCGATAGAGCAGGGGCTTGAAGTTGTTCCTGTGTTAAACAAGATTGACCTGCCAGCGGCTGATCCGGATCGTGTTTGTGAAGAAATTGAAGAAATTATCGGGATTGATGCCAGTCATGCTCTACGGGTAAGTGCAAAAACAGGCGAAGGCATTCATCAGTTGATGGAACAGATTGTTGCCGAAATACCGCCACCACAAGGTGACATTGACGCGCCATTACAGGCTCTGATTATTGATTCCTGGTTTGACTCCTATGTTGGTGTCATTATTTTAGTTCGGGTTATGCAGGGAGAGATATCGCCACGTAAAAAAATGACAGTAATGTCTACGCAACGTAGTTATTTAGTGGATAAAATTGGGGTATTTACACCCAAACGTGAAGATCGTAACTCTTTATCAGTCGGTCAGGTTGGTTACATTATTGCCAGTATCAAAGAAATTGATTCAGCGAAAGTGGGTGATACCATCACGATGAGCGACAATCCGGCAACTGAGCCACTTAAAGGTTTTAAGGAGGTGCAGCCGCGTGTATTTGCTGGAATGTTCCCGGTCAGTTCGGATGATTACAATGATTTTCGTGATTCGCTGGAAAAACTGACCTTAAATGACGCCTCACTGCATTATGAACCGGAAAACTCTACCGCTTTAGGCCTGGGTTTTCGGATTGGATTTCTTGGCCTGTTACACATGGAAATCATACAGGAGCGACTGGAACGCGAATATGATTTAAATTTAATTACTACTGCGCCCACAGTAGTCTATGAAGTGCTTGATACCAGGGGTGAAGTATTTGAAATTCATAACCCGGCAGATTTACCGGAAGTGAACTTTATAGAAGAACTGCGTGAGCCGATTATTAAAACCAACATCCTGCTGCCGCAGGAATATGTTGGTAATGTAATAACACTGTGTATTGAAAAACGTGGTGTACAATTAGATATGCAGTACATGGGTAATCAGGTTTCACTTAATTATGAAATGCCATTAAGTGAAGTCGTGCTGGATTTCTTTGACCGCTTAAAATCAGTCAGCCGCGGTTATGCATCGTTTGATTATGAGTTTGATCGTTTCCAGGCGGCTGATCTGGTTAAGGTGGATATATTGATTAACAGTGAGCGAGTTGATGCGCTGTCAATTATTGCGCATCGTGAAACAAGCATCCGCCGTGGTCGTGACGTAGTAGACAAAATGCGTGAATTGATACCCCGTCAAATGTTTGATATTGCGATTCAGGCGGCGATCGGGAGAAATATTATTGCACGCTCAACGGTTAAAGCCCTGCGTAAAAATGTAACAGCAAAATGTTATGGTGGTGACGTTTCACGTAAGCGTAAATTGCTGGAAAAGCAAAAAAAGGGTAAAAAGCGTATGAAACAGTTTGGTAAGGTTGAAATACCTCAGGAAGCTTTTTTAGCTGTATTAAAAGTAGATAACTAAGTCCGACAGACTCCTGGATAATTAATAAATACCGCCTAAACTTTTGTGTTAATTACTTGTGTTGTGAATTTATAATGATATTTGATTTTTCTTTTTACTTATTTGTAGCTGTTGTTTTTACCGGGATTGTCTGGTTAATAGACAAATGGATTCTAGCGCCAGGGCGAAATCAGATAATCCATGAATCAAGCTCGGTCCATCAGGGCGTTGAAGTTAGCCGTAAAGGTAAAGAACCTGTTATTGTTGAGTATTCAAAATCATTCTTTCCCGTTTTGCTGATTGTCTTTTTGCTACGTGGATTTGTTGTTGAACCCTTTCGAATTCCTTCCGGCTCGATGTTGCCCTCTTTGTATATTGGCGACTTTATTCTGGTCAATAAATTTGCTTATGGAATTAAGCTGCCGGTACTTAACAAAAAAATTATAGACATGGGCGAACCGACAAGAGGGGAGGTTGTCGTTTTTCGTTATCCACGTGATCCCAATCTGGATTATATAAAAAGGGTTGTTGGATTGCCGGGCGATAAAATATCGTATTACAAAAAAGTTCTTTATGTTAATGGTGATCCGGTAGCAAGAGATTTTGTTGGCCAATACAAAGGTCCTGGACAAACATTTGCCAATGAATATATTGAAAAACTGCAGGGTGCTAATCACTCTGTGCTGTTGATGCCAGCAAGACCCAATAATTTACAGGGTGAATTTATTGTGCCCGAGGATATGTTTTTTGTCATGGGGGATAATCGTGACAACAGCAACGATAGTCGTGTTTGGGGGCCTGTGCCCAAAAGTAATCTGGTCGGTAAAGCATTTATGATCTGGATGCATTTCAGTGATGAGTTACACCTTGATCGTATTGGAAACTTAATTAAGTAAGCGAGGCAGTTATATTATGAAAAAAATCATGAATAAATCCATCACCAGGCAACGTGGTTTAACCCTGATTAGCTGGGTTGTGGTCATCGTCTTCTTATTGTTTCAGGGCGTAATTGCAATGAATGTACTGCCCGTTTATATGACCGATAAAAGTGTTAAAAATATTATGGAAAATTTGCCCAATGATCCTAGCGCAAGAAAAACACCAATGACAGGGTTAAGAGCACTGGTCGCTAAACGTTTAAGTATGAATAGCATCTATACAATCAAACCGGAATTTATCAAGGTTAAAAAAGGCCGTGGCGAAAACATTGTTACCATTGAATATGAACCACGTGGTAAATTAATTGGTAATCTCGAGTATATCGTTCATTTTAAACACGAAGCCAGAATCAAGGGGCCTTAAAATTAAAGCGCTCTTGAAATTAAAGCTCTCCGGGTTATTGCAACAGATTGTCTACTGAGCAGTGGTTATGAGTAGTATCTATGGCACAGTCTAAAACGCTTGATGTTTTATTAAAAAAACTTGGTTTTTCATTTAACAACATTGAATTATTAAATGAAGCATTAACTCATCGAAGTTATGCCGCTAAGAATAACGAACGTCTGGAGTTTCTGGGTGATGGCATATTGAATTTCGTTATTGCCCATGAGTTATTTAAATTGTATCCGGATGTGCAGGAAGGTGATTTAAGTCGTCTGCGCGCAAACCTGGTTAACAGGGAATCACTGGCAGAAATTGCTAAGCAGTTGAATTTGGGTGAAGTCATTAAATTAGGTTCTGGAGAGCTTAAAAGTGGTGGCTTTCGACGTCCCTCTATTCTTGCAGATACGGTAGAAAGTATTTTGGGAGCTGTTTATAGTGATGGTGGTTTTGATTCATGTCGAGATTTGATTGTTCGACTTTATGCTTACAGGCTGGCTTCACCTACTGACCTGCAAAGTTTAAAAGACCCCAAAACACAGTTACAGGAATTATTGCAGTCGCGTCGTTTTTCGCTACCTGACTACCAGGTGGTTAATGTTACGGGACATGCGCATGCACAGATTTTTCATGT
>JAUWSG010000131.1 GCA_030610155.1 Gammaproteobacteria bacterium | reverse complement strand
TTTACCTGAAGCCGATATGCTGACCCGTTGGGGAATATTGTTATGGTACACGACGGTTGGTGCCGTCATCGGTGTGTTTGGTGTTTTTACTTATCACCCGGTACTGAGGCTGCCTTTACCCTGGTGGTTTCGTGCGCCGTTAACGGGCGCCTGGATGAATTTCGTGCTGACCTTCTTTGCCTATGATGTTATGAGTGCCATGATGGTGAGCACATTTGGCGAGGATGGTGTCATCAGCTCACCGTTCTGGTTTACAGCAGAAGGCGCCCTTGTGGGATTAATTATTGGTTACTTTGCCACGCGCTTTGGCGGTGAAGGTGAAGAGACCGTCGGTAGGTAATCAAATCGCAATCATGCGTAGTGTTCGCCAATGATTACATATTTTCATTTATTATTATGTGTGTTATTAAATTTTATAGGCGTCAATTTCGCTGCCGCCAGTGATACTCTTCAAGCTGATAATGCAAGCCCCTTTTTTGACAGCCATATACATTACAACTGGGACCAGGCTGAAATAATTTCTGCGCAAGACATCATCCGCAAACTTGTAAAAGCAGATGTTGGTATGGTCATTGTATCCAGCACCCCCTCTCATCTTGCGCTTGAGCTTCAGCAAGCAGGTGGTGACAGAATTGTGCCTTTTTTTAGTCCCTATATACATGAAATGGGCAAGCGTGACTGGCACCTGAATAATGAGGTTGTCATCCGGGCCGAACGTGGATTACGTCAAAAGCAGTATTTTGGTATTGGCGAAGTGCATTTTATGGCGGGCTATTCCCCTGGCCCGGACAATAATGTTTTTCTCGGGATAGTTGAATTGGCAAAACAGTTCAAGGTGCCTATGTTGATTCATGTTGATGCCGCGGATGAGAAGTACTTTTTAAATATTTGCCAACGGCATCCCCAGGTAAACTTTGTTCTTGCTCATGCCGGTGGCAACCTGTATCCAGAACATATTGAATCAATCATAAAGAAATGCACTAACGTCGTTATCGATTTTGCCGCGCGCGACCCGTGGCGTTACGGCGGGTTAACAAATGAAAAAGGCTTTTTACTTCCAGGCTGGAAACAAATTGTAATGCGTTACCCTGATCGATTTATCACAGGCACCGACCCCGTCTGGCGAGTCACCCGGACACAAAGCTGGGATCAACCGGATGACGGCTGGGACCATTTTGAAACATTACTGGATTATCATAAACACTGGCTGAGTGGTTTGCCAAAACAGGTGCAAACCAGGATAACCCGTGAGAATGTAATGAAGCTACTGGAGAAATAGTTACTTGGGAAATTTTGAACTACTTCAACTTCTCAATAAGGGTGGCTTGCTGGTGTGGCCAATCCTTTTCAGTTCCCTTGTGGGTATGACAATTTTCATTGAGAGACTGGTGCTCTATCGTAGAATACTTAAGCGCCAGGAAAATTTCGATGACGTCTATGACCTGGTCTTTCAAGGTGAATTTGATGCTGCCCGGGACTCACTCGCTTCACACCAGCTGCAATCTTCTGCCGCCAAACTAATCATGTTTGAAGCACTTGCGGTTGCAGACCCTGATCGTGAAACGATAGAAATGGTATTGACTCACGGTGTTGAGCGGGAAATGTCATTATTATCGCGTCACCTCAACACATTGGCTGTCCTTGGTAGCACAGCGCCACTACTTGGGCTATTAGGTACTGTTGTTGGTATGATCAAGGCATTTGTAGTGGTTGAAAGTATGGGGGGTGGCGTCAATGCCGCGGTATTGGCAGGCGGTATTTGGGAAGCCATGCTCACGACGGCTTTTGGTTTACTCGTTGCCATTCCTTTACTGTTTTTTCACAATCATCTTGAAGGCAAGCTTCAAAATATTCAGACAGCGCTTGAAGAAATGATTATCACCTTTATGAAAGCCTGGTCCAAAGGCCATAATCACTGACTATAAGATCATGATGCGATTTCCTGAAAAAAAGCGTACACGCCCGCTAATACATCTGACAGCGTTAATCGATATTGTTTTTTTGTTGCTCATCTTCTTTCTGTTAACGAGCAGTTTCGTTGATCAGCAGGGCGTCGCCATCATCGTGCCAGAGATAGAAAGTGAAGAGTCAGAGTTATTACCCGATATTATTGTGCAAATCGACCAGGATGGTATTTTTTATTTTAATCGCAAAGTCGTACAGGAAGATCATTTGTTATACTTGCTAAAAGATAAGCTGAAATCAGTATCAAATGATAAAGTCATCATACAGGCTGACCGCCGCGTGGAGTATGATAAGGTTGTCCGGGCAATTGATACCGCTAAACTGGCCGGTGCAAAAGATATTCTGCTGGCTACAAAAAGAGGGCAAACAGCAGTCAATTCCGGTGATTAAACATGGAATGCAGTTCGAAGGGGCAGGTCACCCATTTCTTACAAAAAATATTTCCTGAATGGGGGTTGGGAGGCCTGATCCCATTTATTCAACAAGGATAAATTTGTAGTGCTAACAATTTCTCTGAATGTCTCTATTCCTGATTATGAGATTGAACTTTCGGCCATTCGGGCGCAAGGCGCCGGTGGGCAGAATGTTAATAAAGTATCTTCGGCGATTCATTTGCGCTTTGATATTAATGCGTCATCTCTTCCTGATTTCTATAAGCAACGCCTGTTAATCATACGAGACCGGCGTATCAGCAAAGAAGGTGTGATCGTTATAAAGGCCCAGAAATTTCGTACTCAAGAAAAAAACAGGGAAGATGCGCTTGAGCGCTTGCAGCTATTAATTAAAAGTGCGGCAGTTCAACAAAAAGCAAGGCGGACGACAAAGCCAACCCGAAGCTCTAAAAAAAGGCGACTGGACAGCAAATCCCAGCGGGGCAAGACCAAGGTGCTGCGAGGCAGGGTTTCGGAGGAATGACGGGGCCATTCGGGGTCAGGTCTCCCATTTCCCATTGTTGGGTATTTTGCATGGGGACCGAAACACTCCGGGTTGAGAAATATTAAGATGTTTTGCCTTGCAGTGATTCTCTTAATAACCCGATTTCTTTCCGTAAGGCGCGAATTTCGCTACCGAGTTGTTGATGTTCCTCATGCAAGGCGCCTTCGATGTGTGTTTGTTCTTCCTGTTGTATCTTTTCATGCATACTCTGCATGGCATCAATAATGATCGCGATAAACAGGTTTAGCATGGTGAAGGTGGCGATCAAGATGAAGGGAATAAAGAACAGCCAGGCCGAGGGGTAGCTTTCCATTACGGGACGTACGATACCCATCGACCAACTTTCCAGTGTCATTATTTGGAATAGCGTGTACATGGACGCCGCGATGCTGCCGAACCATTCTGGAAAGCGATCGCCATAGAGTCCAGTCGCCATGACGGAGCCGATATAGAACAACAGAAGCATTAATCCGGCAATGGCGGTAATTCCTGGAATCGCCCGAAGCAGGGCTTCGACCACCATGCGCAACTGTGGCATCATGGAAATCAGGCGTAGCACACGCAGTATGCGCAGTGAACGCAAGACGGTCAGTGGGCCGCTGGCAGGGATCAGGGCAATAGTCACGATGCTCAGATCGAAGATGTTCCAGGCACTACGAAAGAATCCCAAACCATAAGCGATCAGCTTAAGCAATATCTCCACAACAAAGACACTGATGACAATAGTATCGATTGTGGTGAGTACGCTGCCATAATCCTGCATGAGTTTATCAGAGGTTTCCATGCCTAGCGTAATGGCGTTGAAAATTATTAATCCGATGATGAAATTTTGAAAGAGACCAGATTCGACAATGTGAGCGACGCGCCCACGAAAATTACTCGTTTGGTGCATAAATAAACCTCTTTAGATGTACTTGATAAAAGGGAGTGTTACTTTTCTTGTATGTTGATTTCGGATGCTCGTGATATCTTGTTTAGATGTTGTCAATGCCCAGACAATTACGCCAGGCGGAAAACAGGTTGTTATCCACTGCGGCGACCGAGGAGCGTGCCTGCAAATTGTTGACAAATATGGGTTCTCCATCAAGCGTACAGGAGTAGCCGCCTGCTTTATGGAATATAAAATTACCTGCGGCATAATCCCAGATATTGGAACGACCATGTAAATAAAGGTGGCCGCGTCCTGCTGCCAGCCAACACCAGTCCAATGCGACTGAGCCAAAGCTGCGCTGTGAGGCATATGGCATCTCTGTGACCAGACGTACAGCCAGGTTTTTGTCGAGACGTTTAAAATCGATAATAGCGGTTGAATGTTTCAGTTCCAGCCCTGAATCGCTTAAGACAAGAGGTTCATTATTTTTTGTTGCCCCTGTGGTTTTACTTGCCATGAAACATTCATCCCGTAACGGGTCATATACCAGGCCTAGTGTTACCTCGCCTTGTTCCACTAATGCCAACGCCACAGAAAAATAGGGAATACCTGCGGCAAAATTACTCGTGCCATCAAGTGGGTCCAGAATCCAGACAGCTTGTGACAAAGAGAGCAAATCCCTTTGTTCCTGTTCTGTCATCTCCTCACCAAGAAACAGGGTGTCAGGCCATTGTTGTGATAATTGTTGTTTTATACGTTGCTGAACCGTGAGATCGGCTTCGGTGACAAAACTGCCATCGGATTTCAGTTCTCGTTTCACTTTGGCAAAACGTGGTAATAATTCCTCGCGGGCAGCGGAAGTGATTATGTTCTGGATTTCATTAAGGTCGTATAACATCAGTATAATCAATCAGTTAATTCGTTAAATTTGGTTGCGGTATATATTAACAAATAAAAACAATAAAAGGGTGTGTCTCTCTTTCCTTAATTGGTGATCAATATCAGTGAGAAAAAGATGACAGAGTATAAATATCTCTCACATTAGAAACAATCAGTCGCTGATTTGTTTGATTTTAAATTCTAGTAAAATCAAACAGTAACGCTCTGAATTAATGCAAATGACGGCAAAATGGACACTTTTTGTAATAACAGGCCTCTGTGTGGCATAATGCGCGTCCTTTTTACTCGTATTTAACTTCCGGAAGTTTACCTTGATTACAACAGCAAATATCACCATGCAGTTTGGGCCTAAGCCCTTGTTTGAAAACATTTCAGTCAAATTTGGCAATGGCAAACGTTACGGCCTGATTGGTGCCAATGGTTGTGGCAAGTCCACTTTTATGAAAATACTCGGCGGCGATCTGGAGCCCACTTCAGGTAATGTGTCGGTCGATGTGAATGAATACGTCGGCAAACTGGGTCAGGACCAGTTTGCATTTGAAAACAATACCGTTGTGGACACGGTCATCATGGGACATGAACGTCTGTGGCAGATAAAAGCGGAACGTGACCGTATCTATTCTCTTGCTGAAATGAGTGAAGAAGATGGTATGAAGGTGGCTGAACTGGAAGTCGAGTTTGCCGAGCTGGATGGTTATACCGCAGAAGCCCGTGCGGGCGAATTATTGTTAGGGCTTGAAATTCCACTGGAACAGCATAACGGTTTGATGAGCGCCGTCGCACCGGGGTGGAAGTTACGTGTATTGCTCGCCCAGGCCTTGTTCGCCGATCCGGATATTATGTTGTTAGACGAACCCACCAATAACCTGGATATCAATACCATTCGCTGGCTGGAAAAAATACTGAACGAACGTAACAGCACCATGGTCATTATCTCTCACGATCGCCACTTTCTTAATAGTGTGTGTACACATATGGCTGACCTGGATTATGGCGAGCTGCGCCTGTTCCCCGGTAATTATGATGATTACATGATGGCATCCACCCAGGCCAGGGAACAGTTGTTGGCCAACAATGATAAGAAAAGGTCCCAGATTGCCGAACTGCAGACCTTTGTTAGCCGTTTTTCCGCTAACGCCTCAAAGGCCAAGCAGGCGACTTCGCGTGCCAAACAGATTGAAAAAATCCAGCTTGATGAAGTTAAGCCTTCCAGCCGGAAAAACCCTTTTATCCGTATTGATCAGGATAAAAAGCTCTATCGTATCGCGCTGGAAGTGGAGGATATGAGTAAGGGGTACGACGAAAAGCCATTACTCAGTGGTCTGGATCTGTTGATAAAAGTGGGTGAGCGTGTCGCAGTGATCGGCCCCAACGGAATCGGTAAAACAACCTTGTTACGTACACTGGTGAATGATATTGAACCGGACAGCGGCAGTGTTAAATGGTCAGAGAACGTCGATATTGGCTATTATGCGCAGGATCATTCTGCTGATTTTAGCAAAGACATGTCTTTGTTCGACTGGATGAGTCAGTGGAAAAAACCCAGTGATGATGAGCAGGCAGTCCGTGCGATTCTGGGGCGTATGCTGTTTTCGCAGGATGAGATCAAAAAATCGGTAACGAAAATTTCCGGTGGTGAGCAAGGTCGTATGTTATTTGGCAAGCTCATGTTGCAAAAACCAAATGTGTTGCTGATGGATGAGCCAACCAATCACCTGGATATGGAATGTATTGAATCGTTGAATCTTGCCCTGGAGAATTATCCTGGTACGTTGATTTTTGTCAGCCACGATAGGGAATTTGTTTCATCGCTGGCGACACGTATTATTGAGCTGTCACCGGATGGTATAACCAATTTTAACGACACTTATGAAGAATATTTGCAGCGTTCGGAGTGTAGTTTAAACGTGGCAACCGGGACTAAATAAAAGTGGATATTACCACGGTGATCCTATGAAAATACTGATACGCAATCTCGCCCGTACCACCACAGAGGCAGAAGTCCGGGCATTGTTCGAGGCCTATGGCGCAGTGCAGTCCTGCACTCTGGTCATGGACAAAAAGACCGGTGACTCCAAGGGTTTTGGTTTTATCGAAATGCCCAAGCCGGGTGATGCCAAGGTGGCAGTGAAGAACCTCAATGGTAAAGACGTGGCCGGTAACAAAATCCGTGTAAAAAAAGCGGAACCGGTAAAGGACAAAGGCAACAGTCGTGATGCCAGTTCAGGTGAATAAAACACGTAACCAGGACCCGCTGCATGGCGTGACGTTAAAAATGGTACTTACCCGGCTGGAAGAAAAATATGGTTGGGAAGAGCTGGGCCACCGCATCAATATCAAATGTTTTACTAATGACCCGAGTATCACCTCCAGTCTTAAATTCTTGCGCAAAACACCATGGGCGCGGCAAAAGGTTGAGACACTTTATCTGCGCAGCAAGTGGCAGGAACAGGACGTCTGAATCCTGGACGCTCATTGAGCCGTTTTTTGATTATATTTTAAGCATTTCCGCGTTTCCACACTATTAAACGCGTTACATCTGCGTTACATTATGGGTCTGTATTACATTTGAGTGACCCATGCCCCCGAAAAAAACGGCCACATTGAATCTGCGTATCGATCCGGTTCTTAAAGAAGCGGCGCGTGAAGCGGCATTGCGTGAACATCGTAGTATCGCAAGCATGATTGAGGTTCTAATCCGGCGTCATTGCGAACAGGCCGGTATCCCGATTCCAGAGCAGCAGACTTTATTCAATGGAGAAGACCATGAATGAAAAGACGCTGCGTGCGTTGGTTGAAGCAGGTGCGGTTAAACGCGTGAGAATTATCGCTAACGGGGCACGTTTTCATGTTGAAGTCGATACACAAAACGGTTCGATTATGGCATCAACGGTGAAGGGTGCGATTAAAACCTGGGGAACGCTGGATGCGACTGCCAGGTGGGTGCGCCTGTTAGGGATCGGTAAGGCACAACTGAATATGGAGAAATGGCTGCCTTTGCAAAAAGGCATGAAAATTTAATTAAGGAAGGCTGATTATGACCAAAATATTATTTTTCCTGTTATTAACAATTTTTGTTAACCCCGCTAACGCTTACACGCTGAAATTTACAGAAGCCGATTTGCAGAAACAAATTTCTGCCATGATGCCTTTGGAAACAAAGCAATTATTTATGACTATAAATATTACCGACCCGGTGGTTAAATTATTAAAGAATGAAAATAAAATAAACATCAAAACCAATATTGAAGCAACTATACCTGGAGGTATAAGAGGGACGGGGAATATAACTATTACGGGAACATTAAGTTATAATAATGAAAAAGGCACTTTTTATTTTAAAGATCCGGTGGTCAACGAAATGCATGTTGATAATATCGCAGAAAAATATCAATCTTCAATAAAAGATTTATCTCAGGATGCTATTGTTAAATCGCTGTCTGCCAGGCCGGTTTATACGTTACACGATGATAATGAAAAGCATAAGTTAGCAAAATCGGTATTAAAATCAATGGTGGTGAAAAACGGGATATTAATTGTAGAGCTTGCTCCTTTTTAAAAAATAAAAGGGTAAATTTCCTTTTTTTGTTAAATATTTTTCATTCAACAGGATTCTTGTTATGGGAT
>JAUWSG010000053.1 GCA_030610155.1 Gammaproteobacteria bacterium | reverse complement strand
GGAGAACCCAGCCCCCCCAGTCCGACAATGACAACGTGAGCATCAAGCAGGCGTTCCTGGCCGGCAATGTCAAATTGCGGCAGCATGATCTGGCGGCTGTAACGTAATAGTTGTTCGTCATTCATGGGTAGAGAGCCTCTGATTATTCCTTTTGTCCGAGGATAACGCGCGGAAGTTTGTAAATATCATCATGCCAGGACAGGTTTGTATAACCGGCATCATGCAGTAAGGTTATTATTTTTTCGCGTTGATCATATCCATGCTCCATCAGTAACCATCCGCCTTTTGCCAGTCTGTTTTGGCCTTTTAATATGAGATGTCTTATCGCATCCAGGCCATCAGGGCCGGATTCCAGCGCAATTAAGGGCTCAAAGCGCAAGTCACCCTGTTGTAAATGAGGATCATCTTCGGCCACATAAGGCGGGTTTGAAATAATTATATCAAAAGTATCATTCGCGACCGGCTCAAACCAGCTGCCACAATGAAAATGCAGATTATTCAATGCGTAGCGCGTTGCATTTTGTTTGGCAACATTTAAAGCATTTTGGGAGATGTCGATTGCAATAACAGTGCAGTCCGGTTTTTCTCTTGCAATGGCCAGGGCAATAGCCCCCGTCCCTGTGCCGATTTCGGCAATATGCGTTGCGTTTTTCTGTGAGATTTTTTCCAGCGCCAATTCAACGAGAAGTTCTGTTTCCGGTCGTGGTATCAGGGTCTCTTCGTTTGTAATCAGTTCCATCGACCAGAATTCCCGTTGACCGGTAATATAGGCAACGGGTTCACCTTTAGTGCGACGTGCGATTAATTTGTCAAATTGCCCGAGGACGGCCGGGTCAATGCCCTGTTGCGGGTAGGTACGTAAATAGGTCCGGGATTTTTTCAATGTAAACGCCAGTAAGACTTCAGCCTCCATTCTGGCATTGATTTGAGCGTCTGGTGGCTTATCCAGGGTGCTGAAATGATATTGCGCTTTCAGAACTTGTTCGCTGTCCTTGAGTGTTTGTTCAATAGACGCATTTTTCATTCCTCTGTTGCCATCGCCGCAAGCTGGTCAGCCTGGTGTTCACTCGTCAAGGGGGTTATCACCTGGTTTAAATCACCCTGGAGCACGTCCTGGAGTTTATACAGTGTCAGATTGATTCGATGGTCTGTTATACGACCCTGGGGGTAGTTATAGGTGCGTATCCGTTGAGAACGGTCACCACTGCCAATCAGTGTTCGACGTGTCTCTGCAATTTCGGATTGTTGTTTTTCCTGTTCAGCCGCAAGCAGCCGTGATTGCAATAATGACATCGCACGCGCCCGATTTTTATGCTGGGAGCGTTCGTCCTGACATTCAACGACAACACCGGTCGGCAAGTGCGTCAGGCGAATGGCCGAATCTGTTTTATTGACGTGTTGGCCACCTGCCCCTGAAGCGCGAAACGTGTCTACCCTCAAGTCAGACGGCTTGATTTCTATTTCGTCAATGTCATCCACTTCTGCCAGGATTGCGACTGTACAAGCGGAGGTATGCACTCTGCCTTGTGATTCGGTTTCGGGAACACGCTGGACCCGGTGTCCACCTGATTCGAATTTTAAACGTGAATAGGCACCTGTTCCTACAATACGCAGTATGATTTCCTTGTATCCGCCATGTTCGCCCAGGCTTTCACTTATTATTTCAACTTGCCATCGATTTTGTTCGGCAAAACGTGAGTACATGCGAAACAGGTCGCCTGCAAAAATAGCGGCTTCATCACCGCCGGCACCGGCACGAATTTCAAGAAATATATTTTTGTCATCGTTTGGATCTGTGGGTAATAAAAGCGTTTGTAGTTCTGCTTCCAGTACTTCCTGTTTTATTTTTGCTTCCGCTAATTCTTCTTCTGCCATCAGGCGCATATCTGCGTCATCGTCCTTGAGCATGCTGTTTGCTGCTGTTATATCTTCAAGGATTATTTGATAGTTTTGATAACATTTTGTGACGGGCTCGATTTTGGCATATTCTTTGGACAAGGCGCGGAATTGGTTCTGGTCGCTGATTACAGCAGGGTCAGACAATAATGCACCGATTTCTTCATGGCGCTCGGAAAGGTTTTCCAGCTTGCTGTGAATAGAAGGTTTCATTGGTTAACCGTCGGTGTTTTTCAGGCTGAAAAGTTCAATTGCGGCATCAATGAAGTCAGTTCGGTTGTCATACCCCGCCTGTTTGATGTTAACGCAGGGGGCATGGACAAACTTGTTGGTAAGGTTGCGGGTCAGTTGTTGCATGACCTGTTCGGCGTCGACGCCATTGGCAAGCTGGCGTTTTGCTTTTTCAAGTTCGACAGCGGCGAGTTGTTCGGTGTTTTCCCTGAAATTACAGATTGTTGATACCGCACCCAGGGACTGTAGCCATCCCATAAAATGGGCAACTTGAGTGTCAATAATTTCTTCTGCCTGCTTTGCCGCTTCTTGCCTGGACTTTAAGCCTTCCTGGATAATTTCTTTTAAATCATCAACAGTGTAGAGGTAAATATCATCAAGCTCATCGACTTCGGGTTCGATATCACGCGGCACGGCGATGTCGACCATTAATATGGGGCGATGTTTTCTGCTTTTCAGTGCGCGTTCTGTTGCCCCTTTACCTAATATAGGTAAATTGCTTGCAGTGGATGAAATGACGATGTCTGCTTCAGACAGGTGATTAGGCATTTCGGACAAGGGGATTGCATAAGCATGAAGTTCATTTGCCAGGTTTTGCGCCTTCTCGACGGTGCGATTGGCGATAATCATTCGACCAATACCGCTTTCCTTTAAGTGCCGTGCTGTAAGTTCAATTGTTTCTCCGGCGCCAATTAATAAGGCAGTATGTTTATCCATGTTACTAAAAATCTGTTTCGCCAGGCTGACGGCAGCAAATGCAACTGATACCGGGCTGGCGCCAATCGCAGTGTCTGTTCTTACCTGTTTGGCAACGGAAAACGTATGCTGGAATAGTCTACCCAGGAGCTTGCCAATGGTGCCTGCATTGCTGGCAACAGAAAAGGATTGTTTAAGCTGTCCCAGGATTTGTGGCTCGCCGAGCACCAGAGAATCCAGACCACTGGCAACACGTAACATGTGACGTACGGCGAGATTGTCAGGATGGGCATAGATAAAGGGAGAAATGTCGATACCGCTTAATTTATGGTAGTTCTGTAACCACTCCACTATGGCGCGTTCGCTGCTGTGTTCTTCCAGGCCACAATAGATTTCGGTCCGGTTACAGGTAGACAGAATCGCGGCTTCATTAACCAGCGGTGTGGAAACCAGATCATGTAACGCATCATTGATGATATCGGGGGCAAAGGCCACTTTCTCCCGAATTTCAACAGGCGCGGTGTCATGGTTAATTCCAATGGCTAAAATTGTCATATAGGGGCAATTCGGCAGGTTTACAGGCTGTGGCTTGGCTAATGATTGAGTAAAAAAGCTGTTGAAATGATAATTTTCATATATAACATATTGATTTTAATATAAAAACGTTTGATAAATGCTTGTTATTAAACCATTATCCGGTATTTAACCCTTGTATTAATGATAAATTGAAGAAATATTGTATTTCATTCAATCATACATATCCAATCTCGTCCAATTAGTAATATTTATAAAAATCAGTCATCTAGACGAAAATAATACAGGGTAAACTTTCATTTAAAAATATTGTCCCAATATTTAGTTCTAAATTAGGTAAAAGTTTAGGTATAGTTAATATTAACAGCTGACGGTTGCAATATATCCCTTTATATTAAAGGTTAGTGGAATTCATTAAACAAGCTTCACCATAAGCATGAGCGGATTTATTATCAATGATATCTGAAATATAACCGATAATAAGAATGTCAGGGTGTGGTTTGGTGTCTGGAGTTATTTATGAAATTTAGAATTCAACATCTCGTGTTAATGCCTTCGCTTTTCCTGTTTGCGTGCAGCACGATGTCGAGTGATTACTCTGCTTCAGGTAGTAACTCAGGCAGTAACTCAGGCAGCAAAAACGGAAGTAACAATGCGTCCATGGATCAGCAACAGGGCGCTAACAAAAACAACGCTGAACCTATTTCATCCGAATTACTCTATTCCCTGCTAGTCGCAGAAATTGCCCTCAAAAGAGGCGACCTGGATGTTGCTGTCGTTAATTATATGCAGGCAGCACGTGATACACATGACGTAGAGGTTGTCAGGCGTGCTACACGTATCGCTGAGTTTTCACAATCCAATGAGCAGGCACTTGAAGGTGCAAAATTATGGGCCAGCATCGATCCCAAAAGCCGGGAAGCAAGGCAGGCATTGGTTGTTATGTTATTAAATGCAGGCCAGCTTGATGAGGCCACAGTTCAACTGTCAATACTGATCGAAAACGCAGGTGAGGAACAGGGACCTGCATTGATGCAGTTAGTGGCACAGTTATCCAGAGAAAGAGACCAGGAATCAGCACTCAAATTGATGGAGATGTCTGCTGCAAAGGAAAGCGACAATCCATACGTTCATTTTGCCAATGCACATCTCAATATGCGGTTTAATCGGTTTGCTCCCGCCATGAGTTCGGCTGATCAGGCGCTGGCACTAAAATCTGGTTGGTTGGAAGCAATCGCATTGCGCGCTCGAATCCTGCAGCTGGAAAACAAAACGCAAGAAGCTATTAGTTATTATGAGCAGGAAATTAAAAAAGGCGAGGCAGATGTCATCAGTTTACGTATTTCTTTTGCTCGCTTGTTAATGGATGTCAGGGAACAGGATAAGGCACTTGAGCAATATGTCATTCTGTCTGAGCTTCAGCCCGCAAATAATGATCTGGCATACGCTGCCGGGCTGTTGTCGTTGCAAGCAGGAAAAATTGACGAGGCCGAAAAATACTTTGTACGTCTACGTAAAAGTAAAGACAGGATAATCGAAGCGAATTATTATCTGGGGCAGGTTGAAGAGTCCCGGGATAATATTGATAAGGCCATTGACTGGTATTCAAGTGTCACTCATGGCGAGTTGTATATTGATGCGCAAACGCGCATGGCTGCTTTACTTTCAAAGCAGGGTTTGCACGATAAGGCCATTCAAAAAGTCCGTTCGATCAAGGTGTATAACTCAAGGGATAAGCTCAAGCTATATTTGCTTGAAGGTGATGTGATGCTTGAAGCGGGCAAACATCAAGAGGCATTTGATATTTATGATCGTGCATTGCTCGATATGCCTGATGAGAGCAATTTACTTTATGCGCGTGCTTTATCTGCAGAAAAAATTAATCGACTGGATATTCTTGAAAGTGACCTGCGCTTGATTTTAAGCAACGAGCCAAACAATGTGCAGGCACTTAATGCACTTGGTTATACCCTGGCAGACAAAACCGAGCGATATGAAGAAGCGCTACGATATATCAAGCGTGCATTAGCGCTGGAGCCTAAAGATGCCGCTGTCGTGGATAGTATGGGCTGGGTTCAATATCGTATGGGAAACCATCAGGAAGCGTTGACCTATTTGAAAAATGCAATGGCAATTATTGGTGACGTCGAAATTGCAGCGCATTTTGGTGAAGTGCTCTGGGTGACTAACAATAAAGAAGAAGCCATTAATGTCTGGGACCAGGCATTGAAACAGTCTCCAAACAACAAGATGATTCTTGACGTAATGAGACGCTTTGGTTTGTGAGATGGCCGTGGTTACGTGTTGCTGTCCTGATTATACTGGGCGCAATGATAACGGCTTGTGCGACACCTTCATTTCCTCCCCCGCCAGTTGAGTCCTTTGCGGCCTGGCAAGAAAGAAAGCCCGATCTGGATCAGTTGCGGACCTGGCAACTAACAGGTCGTGTTGTCATTAAAACAGAGGACGACACCTTTAGCGGTGTTATATTCTGGAGCCAGGAACCAGATGCTTACCAAATTGATTTTAAAACACCGTTAGGCCAAAGTGTTCTGCAATTGCAGGGTAATTCACAACATGTCGTGATGATCTTACCAAACCAAAAACAATATCAGGCCGAAAATGCAGAATCGTTAATGTATAATCAATTAGGCTGGGGTTTGCCGATTAAGGCCCTGGCAAGCTGGGCGGCAGGTCTGCCTGTTGCCGATTCAGAGCAGGAATTTTTGCTTGATGCCGACGGACGCATTCAGGAATTAAGACAATCCGGCTGGAACATCCACTACAAGCGTTACACTCAGGCGGGTGTCCTGCAATTGCCTAACAAAATATTTATGGACAATAATGACGATGAGCTGAATATACGGCTCGTGATTGATAAGTGGATATTGTAATATGCATCGCCTGAACTTTATAACCCGGTAGTTTTTACTGCAAAATGCGTGATGTGGCCCAAACCAGCTTTAAAAACCTTCCCGACAAATGGTCTGCCCCGGCAAAACTGAACCTGTTTTTGCATATTACGGGTCGGCGCCCCGATGGTTATCATTTGTTGCAAACGGTCTTTCAATTTATCGATTATTGCGATTTTTTGAGTTTTGACATCCGCAAGGATGGTTTGATTTGCAGAGCAGTGGATTTACCGGAAATCGATGAACAGACCGATTTGAGCTTGCGGGCGGCTAAATTATTACAAAATACGGCACAAACGCCATTAGGTGCCACCATCCAGGTCGAGAAGCACATTCCAATGGGGGGTGGGCTGGGGGGGGGAAGCTCGGACGCTGCAACCACCTTGATTGCACTTAACTCCTTGTGGGAGCTGGGATTTTCTGTTGATCAGCTGGCAGGTTTGGGTCTCAAATTGGGGGCTGATGTACCTGTTTTCGTGCGCGGGCATGCCGCGTGGGCCGAAGGTGTGGGTGAGGCGCTGGTTGCCATAGATTTGCCTGAACCATGGTATTTGGTGCTGGTGCCGGATTGTCATGTCTCGACAGGTGAAATATTTAACGATCAAGAATTGACACGGGACGCTGCTCCAATCAAAATACGCGATTTCCTCGCGGGACAAGGAAGGAATGTCTTTGAGCCGATTGTAAGAAGACAATACCCTGTCATTGATGAGGTTATTGTATGGTTGTCACAATATGCCAAGCCTAGATTAACAGGCACTGGCGCGTGCGTATTTGCTGAATTTGAATCTGAGCAGGCAGCAAAGGACATAGCAGAAAAACTGCCCGGGAACTGGCAAGGTTTTGTAGCCAGGGGGATGAATAAATCACCCTTGCTTGAGTACATATAGAAAATAGATATTTTGGGGTGTCGCCAAGCGGTAAGGCACAGGGTTTTGATCCCTGCATTCCCAGGTTCGATTCCTGGCACCCCAGCCAAAACAAGTGGCAATACCACAAACGGCAATACCAGCAGTACAACTGGAGAACAGCGTGACCGATAGTCAATCTATGATGGTGTTTACTGGCAACGCTAATCCAGAATTAGCGCAATCTGTTGTCAGTACATTGGGTATGTCGTTGGGTAAGGCTGTTGTTGAACAGTTTAGTGATGGCGAAGTGATGGTTGAGATCATGGATAATGTTCGTGGTCGTGATGTTTTTATCATTCAACCTACCTGCGCACCGACAAATAATAATTTAATGGAGTTGATGGTACTGATGGATGCGGTGAGACGCGCATCTGCAGGCAGGATTACCGCAGTATTACCCTATGTGGGTTACTCCAGACAAGATCGAAGACCGCGTTCGGCGCGTGTACCCATTACAGCGCGTGTTGTGGCTGACATGATTTCATTGGGAGGGGCAGACCGGGTCTTAACCGTGGATTTGCATGCTGACCAGATACAGGGTTTTTTTAGTGTGCCAGTGGATAATATTTACGCCTCACCCATATTGCTTGGGGACATCTGGCGTCAGAAGTATCCTGACCTGGTAGTGGTATCACCTGACGTAGGGGGCGTTGTACGTGCCAGAGCATTGGCAAAACGCCTGGATGATGCGGAGCTGGCGATCATTGATAAACGTCGACCAAAGCCAAATGAAGCCAAGGTCATGAATATTATTGGTGATGTTAAAGACAGAACCTGTGTCATCGTGGATGACCTGGTAGATACTGCGGGCACATTGTGCCAGGCAGCGGCGGCCTTGAAAGAGCAGGGCGCGAAGAAAGTGGTTGCCTCTATTACGCATCCGGTACTGTCCGGGTCGGCAATCAAAAATATTTCAGCATCTGAGCTGGATGAGATCGTTGTTACAGATACGATCCCGTTACAGCCAGAAGCAAAAGCATGTAAGAAGATTCGCCAGCTAAGTATTGCGAATTTATTGGCGGAAACCATGCGCAGAATCAGTAATGAGGAATCAGTCACCTCTTTGTTTATGGACTGAAAATTTGTGTTGAGCATAGAATTTAACTAACAGTAAACTTTTTATTGTAATACCTGGAGATGAACCATGAGTACCGATTTTGAAATTAACGCAGAACTTCGCACTGACACTGGTAAAGGATCGGCACGCCGTATGCGCCACGCTGATAATGTCCCTGCCATCATATACGGTGCGGGAGCCGAGCCGGTGATGCTGACTTTTACGCATAAAGAGATTGCTCACCAGCTGGAAAACGAAGCATTTTATTCGCATATATTGACGGTCAATATCGACGGCAAGGCAAACAAGGCCGTGCTTAAAGACTTGCAACGTCATCCTAGCAAAGCCAGAATTTTGCATCTTGATCTGCTGCGCGTCAGTGAAACTGAAAAACTGACCATGCAAGTGCCACTTCATTTTATTGGTGAAGAAGCAGCGCCGGGTGTTAAAGATGACGGTGGTATGATCTCTCACAATATGTCGATCGTGGAAATCAGATGTTTGGCGAAAGACTTGCCTGAGTATCTGGAAGTTGACATGTCGGCAGTCAATATAAATGAAACAGTTCATTTATCTGACATTAAGTTGCCTGGCGGTGTTGAAATCGTTGCGCTGACGCATGGCGCAGACCATGATTTGCCTATCGCTAATATTCACATGCCGAAGGGTATAGTTGAAGATGAGCCTGTAGCAGGCGCTGCTGAAGCTGAAGGCGATAAAGCAGCTGAGGGTGGAGAAGAAGGCGAAAAATCCTAGATAATTCTTATTTACGAATTTCTTGGTTAACTCAGGAAGCCGACATTGGCGTCGCAGATCAAACTCATAGCTGGACTTGGAAACCCGGGTCCTAAATATGAAAAGACGCGACACAATGTCGGCTTTTGGTTTATAGACGCCCTGGCAAAATCAAAAGGCGTCAACCTCAAGCTGGAATCAAAGTTTCATGGCGAGGCCGGTAAAATAAATTTAGCGGGTGATGTCTGGTTATTGAAACCCAATACATTTATGAACCGCAGTGGCCAGTCAGTCAGTGCGATCGCCAAGTATTACAAAATCACACCTCAAGAGATCCTGATTGTGCATGATGAACTGGACCTGGTGACGGGGACGGTCAAGCTTAAAGAAGATGGTGGTCATGCCGGCAATAATGGCATAAGGGATATTATTGCTGCGCTGGGAAAAAATGATTTTTTACGTTTACGTATAGGTATCGGCCAGGCAGAAAAAAAAGGCGGCACCGACTATGTGCTCGGTACACCAGCAAAAACAGATCGTGAGAGCCTGGAAAAAATAATAGACGAAGCAATCATCTGGTTGCCAGAAATCGCTGAAGGTAACATCGCTGGCGCGATGAACCATCTGCATTCATTAAAATATTAGACTAACCCTGTGGTTAAAAGGTTTTGATATGGGATTTAAATGCGGAATTGTAGGTTTACCGAATGTTGGCAAGTCGACCTTATTCAATGCGCTGACCGAGGCCGGGATACAAGCAGAGAACTATCCATTTTGCACTATCGAGCCTAACGTCGGTATGGTGGGTGTACCTGACCCACGCCTGGATGCCATTGCGGAAATTATCGATCCACAGAAAGTCATTCATACCACGATGGAGTTCGTTGATATCGCAGGCCTGGTTGCGGGTGCCTCCAAAGGCGAGGGTCTTGGGAACCAGTTTCTGGCGCATATCCGAGAAACCGACGCCATCGGCCATGTCGTGCGATGTTTTGAAGATTCGAATGTCGTGCATGTGGAAGGCAAGATTGATCCGAAATCGGATATCGATGTGATTAACACCGAGCTGGCTCTGGCTGACCTTGATTCCGTTGAAAAGGGTTTGCAGCGCGCAACGAAAGCCGCCAAGGCTGGTGACAAGGAATCCATCGCGAAAAAGAATTTATACGAACAAATTCGCGCTCACCTGGATGAAGGTAAACCAGTCCGTGCTATGGGTCTTACTGATGACCAGTTGTTAATGATATATGATTTACATTTACTGACTATCAAGCCGACGATGTATATTGCCAATGTTGCGGAAGATGGTTTTGATAATAATCCCTTCCTTGATGAAGTGAAAAAAATTGCTGCTGATGAAAATGCGCAAGTCGTTGCGGTCTGTGCCTCGATTGAAGCTGATCTCGTTGGTATGTCCGATGATGAGAAAAAGGATTTTCTGGCTGATATGGGTCTGGAAGAGCCGGGATTAAACCGTGTGATCCGTTGCGGTTATGCTCTGCTAGATCTGCAAACTTATTTCACGGCCGGCGTGAAGGAAGCGCGCGCCTGGACAGTACGCGTCGGTGCAACTGCACCACAAGGCGCGGGTGTCATTCATACTGATTTTGAAAAGGGTTTTATCCGTGCCGAAGTGATTTCATATGATGATTTTATTTCCAATAAAGGAGAAGCCGGGGCCAAGGACGCGGGTAAATGGCGTCTGGAAGGAAAAGAATATGTCCTGCAGGATGGGGATGTCGTGCATTTTCGGTTTAATGTGTAAGTTTTTTGTAACTTATTGATATGTAAGAGTGTAATTTCAGGTTTGATGCGAATTTTTGCTTATCAACTTGACAAAAAGCGCTTAAATATACAGAATTGCGTTCCTTTTTAAGTCTCAAGTTCAAGTTCAAGTTTCATGTGGCTATGTAGCTCAGCTGGTTAGAGCGCAGCATTCATAATGCTGAAGTCGGTGGTTCAAGTCCACCCATAGCCACCATCTTTATTGAGTGTCACCTGCCAGGGTTTACGCCTCAGTGCTAATTGATAGGAACCACCGGCTCTTTGTTTTGTCGGGGCTGATGAAAACCATCCATGGTTTTCACCCTTCGGGCGCACTGACCGTGCGTCTAATTTCTCTCCAGGAGAAATTATCAAGTCCACCCATAGCCACTCTTTACCTTAAGATCTCAAAACCTCAAAACCTCAAAACCTCAAAACCTCAAAACCTCAAAACCTCAAAACCTCAAGATATATTTGATTGCCATAATATTATTTAAAAATATTATCGCGACATAGGTTTTTAATTTTGGTATTTAACAAATAATGTCTGATACGTATAACACTCATTGTGGGTTTGGGAATTTTATTCATATAAAGTTGATTTTAAAAAGATAAAAAAATACGAAGCATTCCGATATAGAGGATGTTATGAATATGGTTTGTATTCCAAGGACTTAGTTGTACGTATAACACGCTATGAATTGCGATGGAATTTACCCTATAATAGATTGATTATTAAGAATTTTAAAACAGATGAGACCTCTCGGACGTGAAGTTTTACGTCTATTGGTACGTCTAATCACTGTTAGAGCTAATGAGGATTAAGTGAGAAAATTTGTAACAGTAGCATCTTTTGATTCACCGATTGAAGCTCATTTAGCTAAGGGACGGCTAGAGAATGAAGGTGTACCAGTATTTATAGCGCATGAGAATCATGTTTGGGCAAATTGGGTTTTTTCGCAGGCCTTGGGCGGTGTGAAAGTACAGGTACTAGAAAAAAATGTTGAGGCAGCAAGAAAAGTATTGAGAAAGCACTTAAAAGGCGAGTATGAATTAGATTTATCTAGTGAGTTTAATGATATTAAAAATAACTGCTGTCCTAAGTGTGGTTCAGTTAAATTTAAAAGCCGGATTCCGGTGTTGTCGCTTGTTTTAGCGTTTGTGACATTGGGATTGTTTGCAGTAATTTATCCACCAAGTAAATAACATCATAAATGTTTAGGGTGTGGGTATAATTGGAGGTATTAGCTCTAACAAATCGTTCAAGTTGACGCATTTCCTTTTGGTTCTTTTAGTGCAAAATCGCACAAAAATAACCAAAAGGAAATGCGCAACTTAACTCAGACGTTATGCGTCAAAAATAAAAGGAAGCAACAAATGGACAAAGTATTAGTAGTAGGCGCAAGTGGCGCCACTGGTCGCTTGCTTGTAAAAATATTGCTTCAAAAGAATATTAATGTTGTCGCTATAGTCCGGGATTCAAAATCATTATCTCATCTGGCGGATTCTCACTCAAACTTACTTTTGTTTGAAGCAGAGATAACAGAAATGACAGAAAATGATTTAGGTGCGCACATTAATGAATGTGGCGCTGTGCTTTCATGCCTAGGCCACAACTTAACGTTTAAGGGTATGTTTGGTCAGCCTAGGAAGTTAGTAACTGACACCATTAGAAAAATAACCCGATCTATTGAGTCCATCAATTCAGATAACGTTATAAAAATTATTCTTATGAATACAACTGGAAATAGCAATAGTGATATACCTGAAAAACCTCCGCTCTCTCAAAGGTTTGTTATATCGCTATTACGTTTATTAATTCCACCTCATGTGGATAATGAAAATGCAGCTGATTATCTTCGGCTTCACGTAGGGCAAACTCACAAAAATATTGAATGGGCAGCAGTCCGTCCAGACAGCCTTATAAATGAAGACAAAGTCACACCTTATGAAGTTTATCCATCACCAGTTAGAAATGCCATCTTTGATGCTGCCCCAACAAGCCGTATAAATGTTGCCGACTTTATGTCTGAATTAGCTGTAAATACAGATATTTGGAGAAAATGGAAAGGTCAGATGCCAGTTATATATAATCATGCTTAATATCAGGTTTAAATACAGCAAGTCATGGGGTAGCTCAATGAATTTAAAACTTGTGGTATGCCAGTAGATGGGTATGACGCCTAACCAGGCGCTGAACAAGGACGTAGTTTTCATCGTTATATTTTATTGAGAATTCAGAGAGGAATGTGATTAAATTTTCTATATTGTTTTTAGTGTTCATTATTTCTAACTCAACACTATTTGCTGGAGAACATGACGTGAAAAATTCAAAAGTAGCTCATCTATTGTCTGAATTATCGTCAACTAACGAACCAGGAATTCAATATGTGGTAGTAAATAGTGATTCAGTGGTTTTTGAGTATAGTTCTGGTCAAGCGGATATAAAAAATAAAGTCGCACTAAGCTTCAATCATACTATGGCTGCATTTTCAATGACCAAAACTCTGACCGCCATTGGAGTGCTTCAATTATTGGAGCGCGATAAAATAAAATTAGAAGACAATATATCTTTATACGTTGAACATCCATATAGTACGGAAATTACAATTAGACAACTTTTGAGTCACACTTCCGGTCTACCCGATCCAATCCCACTTAAATGGGTTCATTTAGCAAAAAACCATATTACCTTCAATGAAAAAAAGGCACTTGAAAAAGTATTATTAGAAAACCCAAAGGCTTCATCATTACCGGGAGAAAAATACGAATATTCAAACATTGGATATTGGTTACTTGGAGGTGTTATTGAGAAAGTCAGCGGTTTAAGTTATAGCGATTATATAAGAAAAAACATATTTGAGCCGCTTCATTTATCGAAAAGCGAAATTGATTTTAGTGTAATTCAGGAAGATAATCACGCGAAAGGTTATTTAAAAAAGTACTCATTTATGAATTTACTGAAGTCTTTTCTAATTGAAGATACTACATGGGGTGAGTATGAAGACAATTGGCTTCATATCAATAACGTATATCTCAATGGGCCAGCATTTGGTGGGGCAATAGGTTCAGCTAGTGCTTTCAGTCGTATCCTCCAAAGTTTATTATCCGACAAATCCGTGTTACTTGGCAGTAATGTGAAACAGCACCTTTATTCTCAAGAAAAAAACAACTCAGGAAAAAAAATTGACATGACATTAGGTTGGCACATTGGCGTGCTAAATGGCAAGAAATATTATTTTAAAGAAGGTGGCGGAGCTGGCTTTCATTCTGAAATGAGAATTTATCCAGACATCAATTTAGCAACGGTATTAATGGTAAATAGAACATCTTTCAATACAAGAAAGCAATTAAGTAACCTTGATATTGCAGTTATGAGTAAATAAAATATAACAAGACCAAGCCACACTTTAAAATTTCTGTTATTGGCGACGTTAGGCTTCCAATACCATTTTATGAATGTAGCGGATAATAATATGAGAAAAAAAATAGCACTCTTCTTGCCTCTTATTCTAGGGATATCATCTTGTATTGAAGTACCAAAAACAGTTCAATTTGATAAAACATTACCCTATACAGAAATAGATGGATACAAATTTCATACTGAAATATTTGGAAATCCAAAATCAGCACCAATCATTGTCGTTCATGGAGGGCCCGGTGCGGGTTATGAGTATCTAAAATCTTTGAAGGGGCTATCTCAAGATTACCGTGTAATATTTTACGATCAAAGGGGTAATGGGTTATCGCCAAGGGCAGATAAAGAACACCTTACTGTAGAAACAAATTTAAGTGATTTGCATTCCATTATTCAGCATTTTTCCAAAGAAGGAAAAGTAAAACTTATTGGTCACTCATGGGGTGGAATGCTTGTTGCTGGATATCTATCTGCCCACCCTGAAAAAGTATCACAAGCTGTAATTGTTGAGCCGGGAATGCTCTACCCTGAGTCCGCAAAAGAATTTGTAGAAAAGATGGAAGAGTCACAATCAATTTTTGATATGTTTGCACTTGTTAGATACATGACTGT
>JAUWSG010000167.1 GCA_030610155.1 Gammaproteobacteria bacterium | reverse complement strand
CTGCTTCAAAAGATCAAGAACGATGGCAAACTGGTCATCGCCACCCGAAACAGCCCGACCACTTATTATATTACTGCAGTCGGCCCGGCTGGCTTTGAATATGATTTGGCTAAATTATTTGCGGATGAACTCGGTGTCGAACTGGATGTTTTAAAATCCGATAATCTGACCGGGCTTTTACCAATGGTCACGTCGAGAAAAGCCCATTTTGCTGCCGCAGGTCTGACGGTGACAGATAAACGCAAACAGCAGGTCCAATTTGGTCCGGTATATCAAACCATCAAGGAACAGGTCATTTATCACAAAGAAAATACCAAGCCTGAAAATATCAATGATCTGGCAAACGGTACGCTGGAGGTCATATCCAGCAGCAGTCATGTTGAGCATCTTAAAAAACTTGTAAAAGATTATCCTGAGCTGGACTGGCATGTAAATCAGGAACTGGAAATCGAAGAATTACTCTCCCTCGTCTGGGAGCAGGTTGTAGATTACACCATTGCAGACTCCAATGACGTCGCATTAAATCAGCGCTTTTATCCGGAACTAAAAGTAGCGTTTGACCTGACCGAACCGCAGTCACTGGCCTGGGCATTTCCTATCGACCGCGACAGATCACTTTATGACGCAGCAACCGCATTTTTTGAAAAAATTAAAAATAATGGTGATCTGAAGAACATCACCGATCGTTATTACGCTCATGTAGACCCCCTGAGTGTCGCCAGTAAACGATCATTTTCGATACATTACAGTAAACGTTTTCCACGATTCCGTGAGATGTTCCAGCAAGCTGCTGAAGCAAATAACATAGACTGGCGAGTACTGGCCGCAATGGGTTATCAGGAGTCACATTGGAACCCCAGGGCCAAATCACCAACAGGTGTGCGCGGCATCATGATGCTGACACAAGACACGGCCAAATTCCTCGGCGTGACCAAACGAATGGATCCCAAACAAAGCATCGAAGGTGGCGCCCGTTATTTCACAAGGTTAAAAAAAGCCATCCCTGATCAAATCAAGGAACCTGATCGCACCTGGTTTGCACTGGCCTCCTACAACATAGGGCGGGGACACGTCGAAGACGCACGTAACATCACTAAAAAAAGAGGTGCCGACCCGGACAAATGGTTACACGTAAAAGAAAACCTGCCGTTGTTACGGAAAAAGAAATGGTACAAAAAAACAAAATATGGCTATGCACGCGGTAACGAAACGGTTCGTTATGTTGAAAATATCCGGACTTATTATGATTACCTGGTATGGCTTACTGACCAGGAAGAAAGTAGCGACCCTATACTCAACAAAGCAATCGATATAAAATCGCTCGCGCTTTAAACCTGTTTTAACACGTGGAATAGTGTTTTTGTTGTAAGTCCCTTCTCCCCTTTGGGGAGAAGGTTTTGTACATGGATGTACTTATGTCGCGGGAGGACAGGACGTCCGGAGCGACTAGGATGAGGGGGCTTTTGAATTTTGTGCGCCTATCTATATTCACCCCCCCTCACCTTGGCCCTCTCCCCAAAGGGGAGAGGGAACAAATCTTTCTTTCTCCCCATGTTCCCCGCACTTAAACTTTTTTCCCGCGCTTTTTCCCAACGAAACGTTTCAGCAGCCCCCCACATTCATCAGACAGCACACCACCCGTAACATCCACCTTGTGATTGAATTTATCATCATTTAACAGGGAGAACACTGAACCGGCTGCACCGGTTTTGGGATCAGATGCGCCAAAAACGACACGCCTTACACGCGCATGAATGATTGCGCCCACACACATAGCGCAGGGTTCCAGAGTGACATAGAGTGTTGTATTTACAAGACGATAGTTCTTAACGGCCAGTGCTCCGGCGCGTAATGCCATAATCTCCGCATGTGCCGTTGGATCATTAAGGCCAATTGGCTGGTTCCAGCCTTCCCCGATGATTTTATTTTCATGAACAAGCACCGCGCCCACCGGCACTTCATTCAGCAATTCCGCTTTGTTGGCAAGAAGAATTGCCTGCCGCATCCAGTATTCGTCCGAAAAACCCGAAGCATCCCCAGAATTATTACTCACCACAAAACACCTTTCGTTTTCCCTTTCCTCTTTTCCCTGTAACCTTTCCCCTGCCTTATTATTCCCACTCAATCGTAGCAGGCGGCTTCCCCGAGATATCATAGGCAACCCGTGACACACCATCTACTTCGTTGATTATCCGGCTGGAGATCGTTTCCAGGAACTCGTAAGGTAAACGTGCCCATTGGGCCGTCATAAAATCCAGTGTTTCAACGGCACGCACAGCAATAACATAATCATACCGCCGTCCATCGCCCATGACACCAACAGACCGCACCGGTAAAAAAACGGCAAAGGCCTGACTGACCTTATCGTATAAATCGTTCTTTCTTAATTCTTCGATAAAAATGGCATCTGCTTTACGTAACAAGTCGGCGTATTCTTTTTTCACCTCACCCAGAATCCGCACACCCAGGCCAGGACCGGGGAAAGGATGGCGATAGACCATGTCATAAGGCAAGCCCAGCTCTACACCCAGCTTTCTTACTTCATCCTTGAATAATTCCCTTAACGGTTCCAACAACTTCAGGTTCATGTGTTCCGGCAGACCACCCACATTATGGTGAGACTTAATAACATGCGCCTTACCTGTTTTTCCACCTGCGGACTCGATCACATCAGGGTATATGGTTCCCTGCGCCAGCCACTTGGCATTTGCCAGTTTTTCCGCCTCTTCTTCAAATATCTCAATAAACAGATTGCCAATAATTTTTCGTTTCTTTTCCGGGTCATCAACCTCTTTTAACGCAGTCAAAAAACGTTCTTCTGCATCGACACGAATAACCTTCACGCCCATGTGTTCCGCAAAGGTCGCCATTACCTGGTCACCTTCGTTCAAGCGCAACAATCCATTATCAACAAATACGCAGGTTAATTGTGCGCCAATGGATTTATGTAACAAGGCAGCGACGACAGAAGAATCAACACCACCCGACAAGCCAAGTAAAACCTCTTCTTTACCCACTTGCTCACGAATATGTTTAATACTGTCTTCTATTATGTTTCCAGGTGTCCACAACGGCTCACATTTGCAGATGTCATGGATAAAACGCTGTAATATACGTTCACCCTGTTTTGTATGCGTTACCTCCGGATGAAATTGCAGCCCATACAAAGACCGGCTCTCATCGGCTATACCCGCCAATGGCGCATTGTCTGTACTGGCAATAACTTTAAATCCATCAGGAAGCGCACTCACCCTGTCACCATGGCTCATCCAGACATCCAGCAGACCGTAACCTTCTTCACTCGTATGGTCTTCAATATTTCGTAACAAGGCAGAATGGCCACGTGCCCGTACCTGGGCATAACCATATTCCCGGTGCGTCGCCTGCTCTACTTCACCGCCCAGTTGTGCCGCCATGGTTTGCATGCCATAACAAATGCCCAACACAGGCACTCCCAATTCAAAAACACAAGAGGGCGCCCTGGGTGGCTCTTCCATGTTTACAGATTCGGGGCCACCGGAAAGTATGATGCCATTTGGCTGAAATTCCTTTACATCTGAATCATCGACATCATAAGGAAATATTTCGCAATACACATTCGCTTCACGTACACGACGTGCGATCAACTGAGTATATTGTGATCCAAAATCGAGGATTAAAATTCGGTGAGTATGTACATTTTGGTGGTTTTTTTGTTCCAACAGCAGGTGCCTTTTAAGTTCATCAATTTATTAAAATAAAGTTACTCTTTCCCAAACAGGATGTCGTAAAACATAATTCTTCGTAGGCTGGAGTGAGGCACGAAGTCCAACAGCGGTGGTAAATTATACCCGGCTGTTGGACTTCGTGCCTCGGAAATTGCTCCTGCATTGCCCTACCTACGTGCATCCATACACTAGTCACTCCAACCTACAACAGACTTTTCAACGCACTTCAAGTAAAGGAAAAAGAACCATTAAAAAATATAATCTACTCGGTTCGGTAGTTTGGTGCTTCCTTGACGATAGTCACATCATGTACATGACTTTCACGTATACCAGCATTGGAGATACGCACAAACTCCGTTTTGGTGCGCATATCATCAATACTGTGGCAACCGGTGTATCCCATACTCGCTCTTACCCCGCCCATCAACTGATGAATGATAGCGGACAGGTGCCCTTTATAGGGTACACGGCCTTCAATACCTTCCGGCACCAGTTTATCTGCACCGCGACCTTCCTGAAAATAACGATCACTGGAACCACTTTGCATCGACATCGCACCCAGAGACCCCATGCCTCGATATGATTTATATGAGCGGCCCTGAAATAACTCAATCTCACCCGGTGCTTCTTCCGTTCCGGCAAACATGCTACCCACCATCACTGAATGGGCGCCGGCAGCAATCGCTTTGGCCACATCACCAGAATAACGAATGCCGCCATCGGCGATGAGAGGAATATCTTTACCTTTTAATTCACTGGCGACATTTGCAATCGCAGTGATTTGTGGCACACCCACACCGGCAACAATACGCGTTGTACAGATAGAACCTGGTCCAATACCGACCTTAACGGCATCCGCACCCGCAGCAACCAAATCCTTTGCGGCTGCACCCGTGGCAATATTGCCACCAATGATCTGTAAATCAGGATAATTTTTCTTGATCCATTTAACGCGGTCCAACACACCCTGGGAATGCCCGTGTGCAGTATCAACAACGACAACATCAACACCTGCTTCCACCAGTGCCGCCACACGTTCTTCCGTACCTGCGCCGGTTCCCACTGCTGCACCGACACGTAAACTGCCTGAGTCATCTTTACAGGCACTTGGAAATTCTTCAGCTTTTTGAATATCTTTAACCGTAATCAAACCACGCAACTGAAAATCACCATTAACGACCAGTACTTTCTCAATACGGTGTTCATGTAATAATTTTAATACTTCACCCGGTTCTGCACCTTCCTTTACCGTTATCAGGCGATCCTTTGGTGTCATAATACTGGAAACCGGATTGTCGAGGCGTGTTTCAAAACGCAAATCTCGATGAGTCACAATACCTGCCAACGTTTTACCGTCTACCACCGGCACACCTGAGATATTATGAGCATGGGTTAAAGCTAGCACTTCATGGATACTGGTATTTGGTGTGACTGTTATGGGATCCTTAATAACACCACTTTCATACTTTTTGACCAGATACACCTCTTTGGCCTGTTCTTCTGGCGTAATATTCTTGTGAACAATGCCAATTCCCCCTGCCTGCGCCAAACTGATGGCCAACCGGGCTTCTGTCACCGTATCCATCGCAGCCGACAATAAGGGCACACTTAACTGAATGTCGCGTGTCAACTGGGTCACCAGGCTGACGTCTTTGGGCAAAACAGTGGAATGCGCTGGTAATAGCAGCACATCATCAAATGTAAGGGCTTCCTGGAAAATACGCATCATATTGAGTTGGGTTCCGTGTTAATAAAAATTCTTAAATATCGCTGATAGGGGATTATAAGTATTGACGTTAGTAGGGTAAACTGGTTAGCCTTAAATAATGAAAATAAATTCCTGGGGAGAGTAGCCGGTAAAAGGGTTACGTCCGGATAAAACGAGCAAATTTTTAATACACACCGGAGGGTATATTGATGGCTACATTGAAAAGAAACACTGCCATACTAGCAGCTTTACTATTGGCAAGCACTGCATGTACAACAATGGACGAAGGTTCCGACATGGGCGGCGCTTCAACAGAATCAGTCAAAGCGCTTATTAAAGAAGCCACCGCTGAGAACAAAAAAGCTGCATCTATGGGCGGACTATGGCGAGATGCAAATAAAATGATCAAAAAAGCAAACGCTGCGCTTGAAAAAGGTGACACTAAAAAAGCGACAAAACTGGCCCAAAAAGCCAAAGGACAGGGCAAGTTAGGTCAAATGCAAGCTAAAGACCAAAAGAATGCAGGTCCCTGGTTGTTCTAAATCTATTTTATCTATAATATTCATATAGTTACATAAATACTAAACAGGCTGCCTCTGTAAAAGTGGCAGCCTGTTTTTTTTAATGCAATAATTTGCCAACCATGTCACGACAACCTGGCCAATCTGAAAATACCGTAACAGAAAGAGAGATTTACACTGTTTCTGGCCTGACGCGGGATGTGCGTGACATTCTCGAAGACAATTTTCCCCTTATCTGGATAGAAGGCGAGATTTCAAACCTGGCCCAGCCCTCATCGGGTCATATCTATTTTTCGCTCAAAGACGAATCATCCCAGGTACGCTGCGCCATGTTTCGCATGCGCAAACGTCTGCTTAATTTTTCACCTGAAAATGGGACGCAAGTGCTGGTACGTGCGCGAGTCAGCCTTTATGAAGCGCGCGGGGAATTTCAGCTCATTATCGAGCACATGGAAGAAGCGGGTGATGGTGCTTTACGACGCGCTTTTGAACAGCTAAAGAAACAACTGGAAAATGAAGGGTTATTTGACCCGG
>JAUWSG010000146.1 GCA_030610155.1 Gammaproteobacteria bacterium | reverse complement strand
GGATAGGTGCGTACCAGTTAACCTATCTGAAGCAATATGCGCGATGGATCGATGTCAGGACGCGGGGCAGCACCAAAGTCCAGGGAACTGAAACAACCGGTACCTTGTTCTTTACCTTGCCTGTCTTGAGGGATGAAGCCGATAATTGTGATTTGCCTGGATTCCAGTCTCCATTTGATATGGTAGTGACCGGTGCACCCGGTGCGATCGCGACCATCCTCGGGGCGGGTGTTTCGCCAGTTACGGTCTGGACGCTGCCCATTTTTGAAGGTAATAACAATGCAGTATGGAGCTCCGCAGCTGGGAATAATATGGTTCTCGTTCCGCCTGTTGCGCCGGATACCATCACCCGGGCTCAATACCGTGTTAACGCTGGAGCGGGTCCAAGGGAGTATATAGATGAGATTACGATCTCTTCTGATCCGTTTGCCTGTGCACTTGCATCTTGTGGCGCGCTGGGCGTGAGAATTCGAGTGAGAGTGATTGTGCCGTTAGTCACTTAAGGCTGCGAATAAAAGAAGCTAAGCAAAATGGCGGTCATTGACCGCCTTTTTTTTATGCATGTTAAAAAGTAGGCGAGGCGATAGATTGATCGAATTTCGTTTTCGATTGATGCGCAGTTATACACAATACGCATACCCCTCGTAACAAAACCGTCACATATACTTTAAAGCGCAATCAAACTTGCAAGAAAGTGATGTAATGTATTGAAATATATATTATTTTGTGAAATGAGTGTTATCTATTCATTTTAACTCTGCACCAGTATTGGCTTAGGTTTTTGCCTCATTCCGATCATTAATCCACAATGTTATCCACAGGAATTGTGGATAAGGTCTAAGGTCCGGTGGATGGAAGGGATGTTGATAAATACTGATCTGGTGTTTTGTCAGGCTTAGAAATCTTTCCAGCCGCTTCTCGGCCCGGCGGCTAAATCAATACTGAGTTGCTGGCAGCGACATGGTAAAGTGTGGCCATGCAAGAGAACCAGTCTGTATTACGTATCAGTATCCCTTCTCCATTGCGCCGTTTGTTTGATTATCTACCCGCCAGTAACGTCGAATTTGATAAGCTTCAGCCCGGTGTGCGGCTACAAGTCCCTTTTGGCAATCGCAAAACCATTGGTTTATTGGTCGCCAAGGCAGACAGTAGTGATTTTGATGCCAATAAACTGAAACAGGCCTCTGATGTGCTTGATGAAACTGCCTTGTTGCCATCGGACATTCTTGAATTATTGACCTGGGTGGCACGTTATTATCATCATCCTCCCGGTGAGGTGTATTTCAGTGCCTTACCCACCTTGTTACGCAAGGGAAACCCGTTGCCAGACAATTCGATCAAGCGCTGGCGACTGAGTGATCAGGGCAGGGCGCTGGATGCCACTGCGCTGCGTCAGGCGCCGCGGCAATTAAAGCTGCTGGAATGTTTAAGGCTGTTTGCAGAAGGGGCCGATGCAGAACAGATTAATCAGCAGCAGGTGAACTGGCGCCCGGTGATGAGCAAACTGATCGAAAAACAGTTAGTGGACGTTATCGAAGTCTCTGCCGCAGACCTTGAAATAAATACCGCCGCGGATAAGCAGGACATCGAGGCGCAAGACGCGGAAGTTTGCAAGCTAAGTGATACGCAGCTTGAACTGAGTGATGCGCAAAATCATGCCGTAAAGCAAATCAAGGACAAACTGGATCAGTTTCAGGCATTCCTGCTCGAAGGTGTGACAGGCAGTGGCAAAACCGAGGTGTACCTTCGTGTTATTGAGGCTGTAATTCGTCAAGGGCGGCAGGCATTGGTATTAGTGCCTGAAATCGGTCTGACACCGCAGATGGTGGCACGTTTCAGGGATCGTTTTCATTGTGCTGTCGCCGTTTTTCACTCTGGTTTGAATGAAAAACAACGCTTGTCAGCCTGGCTCAGTGCAAGAGACGGTTCGGCCTCCATCATTATTGGTACCCGGTCGGCGGTCTTTACCCCCACGGCAAACCTGGGGGTGATCATTCTCGATGAAGAACATGATCTGTCCTTCAAACAGCAAGAGGGATTTCGTTATTCGGCACGTGATGTCGCGGTAAAACGTGCCCACCAGAACAATATTCCGATTGTCCTGGGCTCGGCAACACCGTCATTGGAATGTTTGCATAATGTGCAAACCCAACGCTTTGAACTTCTGACCTTACCCGAACGTGTGGGGGGGGCTCAACATCCGGGTATTCGATTGTTGGACGTCAGGGCGGTGAAAATGCCTGAAGGGCTGTCACCGGTGTTGTTGGAGATGATGCGTCAACACCTGAAAAAAGGCAATCAGGTGTTATTGTTTCTTAACCGCCGGGGTTATGCACCGGCCTTGTTATGCCATGACTGTGGCTGGGTTTCGCATTGCCAACGTTGTGATGCCAATATGACCATTCATCAGCGTGATCACCGGCAACGTTGTCACCATTGTGGTGCCGACAAGCCGCTGGTTGAATCCTGTCCGGAGTGTCAGAGTAAGGAATTACATACTTATGGTGCGGGGACTGAGCGGGTTGAGCAGGCATTGATGGCGCATTTTCCGGATAAAAAAATTATCCGCATAGATCGTGATACCACTCGACGTAAAGGCGCGTTTGAAGCCCTGCTGGATCAGGTGAATTCCGGCGAGGGACAGATTTTAATCGGTACCCAGTTATTGGCGAAGGGGCATCATTTTCCCAATGTCACGCTGGTCGGGGTGCTGAATGCGGACAATGAATTATTCAGTAGTGATTTTCGCGCCAGCGAGCGTATGGCGCAATTGCTGGTGCAAGTCGCCGGTCGGGCAGGGCGTGCAGAGAAACCGGGCGAAGTATTGATCCAGACGCATCAACCTGAACATCCCTTATTACAGACCATGATAAAACAAGGTTATCAGCAGTTTGCAAAACAGGCGCTGGATGAGCGGCGCATGGCGGAGTTGCCACCTTATACTCACCTGGCTCTATTACGCGCTGAAGCGGTAGACAGTCAGGCGCCGGAACATTTTTTACAAGCCGCACGCAAATTGTCTGCTGAATATCAATCTTCGCAAGTCACCTTTTTAGGTCCTTTGCCAGCCCCGATGGAAAAGCGTGCCGGTCGTTTTCGGATGCAATTATTGCTGCAATCAGACTCAAGAGCGTCGCTGCACCAGTTATTACAGCATTGGACTCCCCGTCTGGAGACACTCAAACAGGCCCGAAAAGTCCGTTGGTCGCTCGATGTTGATCCGATGGAGATGTTTTAAGACACGGGGTTTAAGAAGCATTTTTATAGATATCACCGCAAAGGCGCAAAGTACGCAAAGAAAATGATGATTATTTTAATAATATAAAACTTTGCGTCCTTTGCGCCTTTGCGGTGAGTCGCTTTTGATCTTAATCCCGCCATTGCGGTGTCATACACTTTCTAGGATAATGGCGCTCCTGTTTCACTAACAATTTGATAAATATCCGGTTTATATGAAAGCACATCTCATTGAGTTAATTCAAAGCAGCCTGGTCGAACTGAAAAAAGACGGGGTCATCGAGGATGATCAGGTCAATATCCAGATAGACCGTACCCGTGATCCTTCGCATGGTGACTATGCCTGTAATATCGCGATGATGCTGGCAAAGCAGGCCAAACGTAACCCGCGTGAGCTGGCAGATCTGCTGGTGGATAAACTGGCTGATTCTGACAATGTGAGTAAAGTCGAAATAGCCGGGCCCGGGTTTATTAATTTTTTTATTACCCAGGACACGCAACTCCAATCGATAAAAGAGATTTTTGATGCCGGCGATGCCTATGGGCAATTGAGTGTTGGTGCGGGCAAATATGTGCAGGTTGAATTTGTTTCAGCAAATCCGACTGGCCCCTTGCATGTCGGGCACGGACGCGGTGCGGCCTATGGCGCGACCGTGGCTAATTTACTGGAAAAAGCCGGTTTTAAAGTGCACCGTGAATATTACGTGAATGATGCGGGCCGACAAATGGATATTCTGGCGGCTAGCGTCTGGTTACGTTATCTGGAACTCTGTGGCGAAGACATCGTATTCCCCTCCAATGGTTACAAGGGTGATTATGTTTTTGATATTGCCGCGACGGTACACCGCGAACACGCCGATGCCATGCGGCATTCCAGTCAAAGCGTGATGCAGGACTTGCCGCCTGATTTGCAGCCCGATGGTAGTGGTGACAAAGAGGCACATATCGATGCCATTATTGCGAAGATGAAACAATTACTTGATGAGACCGCTTTTAGAAAGGTATTCGATGCCGGTTTACATACCATCGTTGACGACATTAAAGATGATCTGGCCGACTTTGGTGTTGTGTATGATGACTGGTTTTCAGAACATTCCTTGAAAGAAGATGGCTCAATTGATGAAGTTATTGCGCGTTTGCAGGCAAGTAATCATGTGTATGAAAAAGAAGGTGCTCTCTGGTTCCGGACATCAGATTTTGGTGATGAAAAGGACCGCGTCATCGTGCGCGAAAATGGACAAAAAACCTATTTTGCTTCGGATATTGCCTATCACATGAATAAGATGGAACGCGGTTATGATCGTGTGCTGGATGTCTGGGGTGCAGACCATCACGGTTATGTGCCGCGTGTTAAAGCTGCGTTAGAAGCGCTGGGGGATGATGCATCAAAACTGGATGTGCTTCTTGTTCAGTTCGCTATTCTTTACCGCGGGGGGGAGAAAGTCCAGATGTCAACGCGCTCCGGTGAGTTTGTCACCTTGCGCGAATTGCGCCATGAAGTTGGCAATGATGCGGCGCGATTTTTTTATGTGATGAGAAAATGTGAACAGCATCTGGATTTTGATCTTGATCTGGCAAAATCAAAAAATAATGAGAATCCGGTTTATTATATTCAGTATGCACATGCGCGAATTTGCAGTGTGATGCGTCAATTAGAGGAAAAAGGATTTGAACACAGCGTAGAGACCGGATTGCAGAATATTCAGTTACTCACGGAAGAGCATGAGCAAGCCCTGATTACCCGCTTGTCGCGTTTCCCTGAAGTGATCGAGGCTGCTGCAGTACAGTATGAGCCGCACCAATTGGCGTATTATTTGCGTGATCTGGCAAATGAACTGCATACTTATTATAACGCACACCAATTTTTAGTAGATGATGATAAATTGCGTAATGCACGTTTGGCATTGATATTGGCAACCAGGCAAGTATTAAGAAATGGTATGGCAGTACTGGGCGTATCAGCGCCAGAGGTGATGTAATGGCACGCGACTATAAACGGGCGGCGCAAAAGAAAAAGAAACGCAAGAAACCCATCCCCGGCTGGTTATTGTTTGTTGCTGGCTTGTCTATTGGGTTGTTTGCGACATTCCTTGTTTTTTTACAAGACCGTTCTTCGGTTTTGCCTGGTGAGCAAGCCGTCACAAAGACACGGCCTCCTGTTATTGATGTTGATCCTGATGTGGTAACAGAAAAAAAGAAAACCAGGAAGCCTGAACAAGAACAGGTAAGGAAAGGGGGCACGAATAAAGAAAAAAATGAGCCTGCCCCGCCAAGATTTGATTTCTATACTATCCTGCCTGAGCTGGAAGTGATCATTCCGGATGAAGAAATCAGGATGAAAAAGCCGAGAACGAAAAATGAAACGGTTGAGGTCAAAAAGAGCGGTTCATATATTTTGCAGGCGGGATCTTTTAAACGCCATGACCAGGCCGATCGACGCAAAGCGAAGCTGGCCTTGCTGGGAGTGAGTGCAACAATTCAGCGTGTCACTATCCTTGATAATGAGGTGTGGTACCGCGTCAAAATTGGACCTTTTAATGATTTAAAACGCGTAAACAATATCAGAACAAAACTTTTTAAAAATGATATAAACGCCATTCCGCTAAAAGTCCGGCCTGAGAAGTAAAATCAAAGAATAAAATACCGTTTTACCACGGAGGTCACGGAGAAAAAAGAGAGAATTGTTTTTATACTCCTTCTCCCTCTGGGAGAAAGGAAGCAAACCTCTATTTTTTCTCCGTGACCTCCGTGGTAAAAAAATGGGTTTTTAATGTTTTCTACCCCCGTGTTCCCCGTGTAAAAGGTCTTGGGTCTTTATTGGTGTATCCCGCCGATGGTGATGGTAATGATACTGCTGCTGGCAGTGTTACCTAAAGTATCTGTTGCGGTGACCATCACAGTGCCGGGCGCGACGCCGAATAACCAGCCTGATGTTGCATTGATGCCTGCGATAGCCGGATCGTTGACGGTCCAGGTGTAGCTGCCGGCGCCACCAGTGGCAAAGAAACGTAACCAGGTGCCTGCCGCAATGGTGCCGATTTGAGGCGTGACGACTATGGGTGGTGGTGGGTCAATTGTAATCGTCGCCGTGCTGCCAACATTTCCTGCCCCATCTGTGACCGATATAACCGTTGCCCCCGGACTGACAGCTGTCAGTGTTCCAAAGTTGCTAATGGTTGCCACGGCCGGGTTGCTGGATGTCCAGGTGAGTCCACCTTGATTCATCATGTTCCCGAACGGTGCGTTTACGCTGAATGCCAATGTATTCCCGGTGGGGACTGAAGCAATTTGAGGTGCAATGATAATCGTAGTGGCCGGGTCGATGACTGAAATCGTCGCGTTACCTGCAAAAGCATTTACATCTGTGGCGGTGATCGTTACCGTCCCTGCTGTAATACCCGTTACAAGTCCGGTTGCATCGACAGTGGCACTGAGAGGATTGTCAACGGTCCATGTATAAGAGGGACTGCCTCCTGTTGCTGTCATTTGTATTGTTGCGCCGATATCAACAGACGCCGCGGTTGCGGTGACCGACACGGTTCGGAATTCGATCAGACCGGTTGTGGCCGCGATGTTATTAGCATCAGTGACTGTCAGGCTTGTGGTGCCAGCAGCAGTGGAAGATAACTGAATGGTGTTCAGATCAACGAATGTAATCGTTGTGGTTGGGTTACTGCTTGTCCAGGTAATCGGTGCGGTACCGTCCAGTACCGTTAAGGTCAGAATGCCACTGACCGGTAGCAGGGCAGTTTGCGGTTGTATTTGTGGTGGTAGTGCGGGCGCAGTGGGCGGCGGCGCAGGGTTTATGATAGTAATGATGGCGCTCGTGCCGGTAAAACCGCCACTGTCAGTGGCAGTGGCCACGACAGTTCCCGCTGTTAGCGCGCTGATTAAACCATTTGTCACACCAATGCTGGCGACTGTCGCGTTACTGGTGCTCCAGGTATAGGGTGCGCTGCCACCTGTTGCCGTTAATTGTAATGTTGCACCGAGATTAACGGCGGCAGCAGGTGCAGTGATCGTAATGATTGGTGGTGGGGGTATGACGACTGTGATGGTGCTTGTCGAACCGCTGATGCTATTGGTATCTGTGGCTGAGATGATTGCAGTGCCGACCGCAATTGTGGTGACCAGGCCGGTGGTCGCGTTAACCGTGGCGATGGCCGTGTTGCTGGAGGTCCAGGTGTACGGTGCTGTGCCACCGCTGGCGGTAAACTGCTGGGTGCTGCCTGTGTCCAGGTTGGCGGTTTGTGGTGAAACAAGGATATTGGAAACAACGATGTTGGCTGTTGTTGCGATCTGACCAATGTTGTCGGTTGCACTGATGGTCACGCTGCCTGCTGATAATGATGTTAATAATCCGCTGGTCGCGTTGATATTTGCAATCGCCGCATTGCTACTGGACCAGGTGTAGGGTGTGACGCCACCGATGGCAGAAAACTGTAGTGTCTGCCCTACGCCGATAAATGTACTGTTCGGGCTGATCTGTGTTTGTGTCACTGTAATTGTACCTGATGTGACAGCACTGCCAATATTGTCAGTGACGGTGACTATTGACGTGCCCGCAGCAATGG
>JAUWSG010000058.1 GCA_030610155.1 Gammaproteobacteria bacterium | reverse complement strand
GGACTGAGTCAGATAATAGTTTTCACACCATTCAGTCGCATGGTCTATATCATCAAATGCCTGTATAGAATTGCCATAATCCAGGGATGAGAAGATGTTATCTAACGTATTCAGGAAAGTGGCATGTTTGTGGGTGTCAGATAATATCAGTTGTTTGTTTTGCAGGTTCAATGTTCGGGTCATTCTTGCAATCAGTTGTGTTGCGGCCTGATCAATAGAGGTCACTCTACGCAAGCCAAGAATAATAATTTCGTGGTCCTTTATGTCATGTTCCAGTTGCGACAGGACCACTTCGGCCGCACTAAAACCCAGTTCACCTGTTAATTCATATACACGTACTTTTTTACCATGTGTAGAAAGAATGCTTGATGCTTTTTTAGAACGCATTCTTTTGGACGGTACTTCATCAATCGTATAACTGGCACGAATGATGGTAAATGCAGACTGTCGGTCGCTTTTGAATATATGCAATCCCAGCTCGTCTGAAAATGACTGACACACTTCAATACCTCGCACACTGCTTCCATGAGAATTGAGGCGAGGTGAAAATACGGCGATAGCAGATTTTCCTGGAAGGACCGCAACAATGCCACCACCCACACCACTTTTTGCGGGCAATCCAATATCATATGTCCAGGCACCAGAGCCGTCATACATTCCACATGAACTCATGATACTGAGTATGTTTGGTACATAACGTTTATTAATTGCCTGTATACCAGTTATTGGATTACGGCCCTGGTTTGCCAAAGTGGCAGCCATTATTGCAAGGTCTTTGCACGTTACAAGTATTGAGCATTGCTTGAAATAAGCATCCAGAATATCTTCCGGTTCACCCTCAATGACGCCTGAATTTAATAACATGTGAGAAATGGCCCGATTTCGATGCCCCGTACTTTTTTCTGACTGATAGACATCATTATCGACTTGCAGAGGCTTTCCAGCCAGGAGCGAATATTTTTCAATAATCCGAGAAAACTTGTCTTCGCCATTGTCGCCGTTAACCTGGCTGACTGTGGTGATCGCACCTGCATTTATCATCGCATTGCGGGGTCTGCCTGTTTTATGTTCCAGGCTAATGCGATTAAATGCTTCACCTGACGGCTCTACGTTGACTTTAGTGCGCAGATAGTCTGCTCCCTTGTCTTCAAGTGCAATACCATAGGTTAGCGGTTTTGAGATGGACTGTATTGTAAAGGAAATGTCGGTATCACCAATGGCGTAAACGTGACCATCGACTGTTACCATAACAATGCCGAACCAGTCCGGGTTTGTTTTTTTTAATTCAGGAATATAATCGGCAACCTCACCAGAATTCAAATCCGCATACTTTTGGTGCAACTCTGCCATATAGTTGTGCAGTGGTGATAGATCCATTGATTCACCAGAAAAATTCATTTTATTAAGTTATTGTTTTATTAAATATTTATTATTCAGGGACGCACAATTCTTTTTCTAAATACATGATTACACGTTTTATGCCATTTATAGTATTTAGCAATTGTGTTTAATGTATGTCATGTTGGGACGACACTAAATTAAGCCATTGTTGTGCATTATTTTGTGACCGTTCGTCAAGAGATGCTTTTTTGAAAGACTTGATTGCTTCATTTTGGTTATGCTGTTCATAATATGCAATTCCCTTGAGTAAATGCGCTTTGCCTGGGCTTTTTAATGCGGCAATATTCAGAGATTCAAGGGTTTTTACTACATCAGACCAGTTTTCCAGACTGGCATGTATGTTCGCCAACCTTAAAAATAGTTCGGGATCGTTAGAAATTTTTGCGGCTTTATCAAGATAGCTTGATGCTGAGCTTGTTTCCCGGGCTTGCAGGTAACTGTCAGACAGAAGTATCAGATTATTTTTGTTTTCAGAGACTATTTTGTTGGTCATGTTATTTTTAATAAGCTTTGCTGCCTGGTGAGGTAAGTTCATATAGCGATATAATCTGGCCAGGTTTAGTATTTCAGCTTCAGAATTCAGTAATCCGTTGGAATAGGCCAACTGTGAAATAGACAGGGCCTGTTTGTCTTTATGCAATGTGAAATAGATGCCAGACAGAGATAGCCAGTAGTTTTTTTTATCTGGAAACTTCACAAGCATCTTTTCGAGTAGCTGTGCAGATTCCCGGTATTTTTTTGTTTCATAATAAATAGCAAGTAATAGTTGATACCAGGTTTCACGTGGATTTTTAGCTTGTTTTAATGCTTTTTTTACGAAAAGTTCTGCATTGTCATAATCTTTTATACTGGTATACAAGGTGCCACCCATGATGAGAGCAGCTGGACTGGGTTTGGTTTCTTTTTTTAACCATTGTTTGTACATCTCAAGTGCATCATTGTTTTTATTCAACTCCATATAAAGTTGCACAATGTTTAATTTTATATTTTGTGATGCCTGATCCGGCATGGCACCAGGCTCCAGTGATTGACGGAAGGCGGTAATTGCCTTGTCAGCCTGATTTTGTGCACTATAAAGGTAGCCGAATGTTTGTAATACCAGGGATTTTTCATATGGTCGACTCTTGACGGATTGTTGTAGCTTTTCAAGTTTACTCAATGCTTCGCTATAGTTTTCCTTATTCATGAGTTTATGTATGCGTTCCAGGTGCTTATAAGTGCGTTCACTTAGTAAACTATTGGCCTGAGCAATAACAGGAAAGAGCAGACTAACCAGGAGCAACAGGTATATCAGCTTATTTTTATAGATAGTCGATCTGGCCATTTTATTTTTCCAGTTTAAAATCGATGACCTGGCTTGCCGTTTGTTTTACTGGCTTGCCATTAACGATTTTAGGTTTGAATTTCCAGCGCTGTATGGCCCGGATGGCTTCACGGTTAAAGGTGCGTTTGGGTTTGGCGTCGACAACTTTCGCATCAATGACACTGCCGTCTTCAGCAATCGTAAATTCCAGTTTTACCCAACCTTGCTTGCCTGCCCGGGCAGCTTTACGTGGGTAGCGTGGTTCTACCCGAACCAGTGGAATAATATCACTGTCAGATTTGAGTTCATTGATATCACCAAGAAACGGGCCTGTCCCTAATTTAAAGGCACCCAGCTTTGGTATGTCCATATTGAGCTCAGGCATGAGTGGTTTGATGTTCTCGGAGACTGCTTCAATTTTGGGAGTAGGGGGGCGTTTTGTGGTTTTTGTTTTTGGCGGTAATTGCCTTTTTCTGGCCTGAGATTGTTCATCACGTTTTAATCTGATGAAATCCAGCGTGGAATAATTTGCCACCTGGTTAATATGTTGACCGCTACCTGTTATCAGGTATTGCATTAAATAAAACAGGCATAAGGAAAGAACAATTGCCGGAACCAGGGCAACAAGGAATGAGAATTGATTACTCTTCCGGGGTAGCTGCAATAGAAACATTGGCGATACCTGCCAGTCGTGTTTGATCGATGACTTGTACCAGTATTCCATTTCTGGAATCCTTGTCCGCCTGAATAATGACTGCACCTTGTGGATTTTCAGCATGTAATCGTTCCACATTGGCACGCACAGCGCGGATATCAATATTACGCTTGTCGATCCAGACCTCATTATTTTCAGTAATAGCGATCAGAATATTGCCCTGTACTTTGCGTTCAGCCGTGCTTGCACTGGGCCGGTTTACATCGATACCGGATTCTTTGCTGAAGGAGGTAGTGACAATAAAGAAGATAAGCATTATAAACACAATATCCAGCATCGGCGTCATGTCGAATGAGCTGTCTTCTTCAGTCTGAAAATGTTTACGTCGCATAAAATCCTATTCTTTGATCAGATCAGCTGTTAGCATTTTCTCACGATTAGCATGTTGTTTTAGTCGAATACTGAAATAGTAACCAGATAATGCCGTTACCAGGCCAGCCATCGTTGGTATTGTGGCCATCGAAATCCCTGAAGCCATTTCTTTTGCATTGCCCGTACCCGTAATCGCCACCACATCAAACACATGAATCATTCCGGTGACAGTACCCAATAAACCCAGCAATGGGCACAGCATGATTAATGTTCTGATTAACATTAATGACTTGCTTAAATTGAGTCCGACCTGTGAAACAATGGCTTCACGGACGCGATCTTCATGCCAGGTTGAGCTTCCAGAATAGTTGGAAAACTGTTCAACCAGATTTCTTAATACGCCAGGGTGGACCTTATATATATACCAGTATCGTTCAATAATTAAGCTCCATAACAAAACAGACAGGCATAAAATTAGCCATAACACTGGACCACCTGCATCCATGAAGCGGCTAATACTGTCTATAGGGCCAAATAATGCAAACACTATGGTTTACCCGTTTCTGCATGTATCGCAATTAAACCTGCACTTTGCTCTTCCAGTATATTGATACAGCGTTTGCTTTTACTGTTAACAATGCTGTGCAACATAATGAGCGGGATGGCAACGGCCAGACCCAGAACCGTCGTCACCAGAGCCTGTGAGATACCGCCTGCCATTAATTTTGGATCACCAGTACCAAACAATGTGATTGACTGAAATGTATCGATCATACCCGTTACAGTACCCAGTAAACCGAGCAGGGGGGCGATGACACTGAGAATTTTGATGATAGGCAAGCCACGTTCAAGTTTGGGTGTTTCTTTTAAAATGGCTTCATCAATTTTGCGTTCCAGTGTTTCCAGGTTGATATTTTTATTGTCAAAATAAACAGCCATGATGCGGCCCAGAGGATTTGTTTTGTCCGGACTATCCTGGCTGGTTTGTTTATTGATCTTTTTCTCTTCTATGGACAGTTTAATGATGCGTTCGATCACTAACAGCAAACCAATTATGCCCAGGATGATGATAATGTAACCAACTAATTTCCCTTGTTGTATACGTTCAAACAGACTGGGAGTCTGCACTAGCAAGCCCAGTAAAACACCTCTACTGGGATCGATAATCATAGGCGCATAGCCCGTTTGGGTACTTTCAAAATCCTGCGCAATCGATTGATAAGCTGAATCAGGTTGACGTGCGAGTTCAATTAACTGACCGGATTCAGGCAAAAACCGTAGAAATTGACCTTCACTTACCGATGTAAACGGGCCAAGGCGCAATACCTGTGCAGTTTGTTCAGTACCGTCAGTTTGTAATACGTTGCTACTGTAGCTTGTGACTTTGCCTGATTCCGTCATTTCCTGTTGTAAAGCGAACCAGAGTTTTTCCAGCTCCGGTATGGAAGGCAAGGCCTTTTGTTCTGCCAGCGATTTTAGCGGCGCGACGCGGTCACTGAATTGCGCCGTTATCATGGATTCTTCGAGGATGCTGGCGGTATCACCTGAGACTTGTCGAAATACACCAAATAGCTCGCCGAGCGAGCCAACGCGTTGTTGCAGCCTGGTTTCCAGATCGGTAAGGGTTTTTTCGTTTGACTGATATTGACGTTTTAGCCGGTCACTACGGGTTTGTTCCTTGCGTAATTCTTTTTTTGCGTCATTCAGTAAACTTTGTTGTTGCTGTTTTTGTTGTAAAAAGGTCGTTTCACGTTGTTTATTTTGCCTGGAACTTTCTATAGCAGACTGTTTGACCATTTCCAGGAGTTGATCAAGGTTGTTCACATTTGCAGGCTCCGCTGCAATAGCAATTGAGCTATACATAAAGACAAACAGGAATAAACTTATCATTATTCGGCAACAGTTCATTTTTCTACCTTCGTTGCTGAAACCGGAAGCATTAATAATTCAGGTGCAGCCTGTTTTTTCGCTATCTGGATGCTTTTTCTGATGGAAGTCAGATAATCGCTGGACAATGCATTCCATTTTTTATTCGGTTGATCCCAAACACCGGCCTCATTACCATCCAGTGTTTGGTACAAAAAAGTGATTCTGCCGATACGTAAAAATTCTACTGTACGTTGTTGACCATTACTGTTTAGAGTTCCCCGATACGCTTCGATAGTGCGGCCATAATCGGTTTCGATTTGATAGGCTTCCATGACGCGACGGTATTTTTCAGATGTTGTGATATTGGCACTGACCATGAGTTCTTTAAGTGCTGCAATGCGATTTTTTCTTTCTGTCATTAAGAAGGGGACATCAAGATCGATAAAGGTCGCAAGCGAATCGATCATCCTGATCATTAAAGGTACTATACCCTGGTTCGTTGTTTCAATTTCATCATATTGCTTGTTTAATGACTGGATTTCCTGTTTTTGCGAAATGAGTAATTTTTCAAGGTTATTGTTGTAAACTTTTAAGTTGCTGGTTTCGCGCAGGGTTTGCTTAAACTCACCCAGCATGCGTTGAGACTGGTCTGCGAGTTTGTTTATCTTTTTTTGAGAAGTTTCTGCTTCTTTATTGATCTGGTCTTGCTGGTTGATTGCAGAGTTTAATTGATCAGGATTAGCGGAAGATAATGGAGAAAATATTATGAGTAAAATTAGGTATAAAATACGTTTTGTAATGCTCATTATATTATTGTGACCTGTGATACGTAGAAAAAACCGGGCATGCACCTGATATCACGCCCGGCGAGTTTATTTTTAGAATTCGTGTTTGTATCGAACATAGTAGAAGCGGCCGATAGGGTTGCTATACGCCACGTCATAGCCTTCAATTTCACCATTGGCAAATGGTGGCTCTTCGTCAGTGATATTGTTTATACCAACGGTGAGTGTACCTGACTTTATGACACGATAAGTGAATTGAGCATCAAATGTCAGCAGAGAGTCTACTTTATGAGTATCTATATTCCCGGTTGATGGATTGGTTCTGCCAAACAAAGAGTCTTCATAGCTACCGAGATAATTTGCTGTTATCGAGGCACCAAATTTATTCAATGCCCACCCAAAGCCTGTTGTGCTTTTTAGTTCCGGAAACCGGTAAGTGCCAGCCAGGTCCTCAAAAGGTTGGTCCTCTGTTGTTTTTCTGTCGAAACTCAACAAGCGACTTAATACTTCCTGTATCGTAAAAGTGCCAGCACCAGCAACTTCCCATTTGTATTTAAGACTAAGGTCAATCCCATCAGTTTCTTGTTCCGCAACGTTAAAGAAATCAGCATCAATTGCAACGATCGGACCTGGATCGCCAGGGCCGGTTGATGCTCCTGCGTCCCGGGTCACCTGTCCCGAGAAGTTTGCTTCGTTGTCCAGGATAAATTGTGCATTGTTATCAATTATATTTGTGTGCTCATAACGCCAGTAATCAAGTCCGATGACAAAGTTGGTTACGGGTTCGTATACACCACCAAGATAGAAAGATTGTGATTCTTCAGCATCCAGGTCAGGATTGCCTTGCAGGTTGGTTGCGTATTGCTCATCTCCACAACCTAGTGTGCCCGTTGCGTTACAGCGGGTTGTATCAATCAGAAATGGAAAGTCCAGGGTCGGTCCAATGTATAACTCAGCCAATGACGGTGCTCGAAAACCTGTGCCTATGGATGTCCTCAATAAAAAATTATTTGTTGGTTGGTAACGTAGCGCGACTTTGGGGTTAGTCGTATTCCCAAAGTCACTATAATCTTCATATCGTGCAGCCAGTTGCATTTCCAGATCTTCTGCAAGTGGTAGATTAACTTCTGCAAACAAGGATGTGGAAGTACGATCCCCATCAACTGATGTACCACCTCGAGCCCACACCAGGCCTTGTTCAGTTTGACTATCCGGTTTGTCGGACATACTTTCATACCGGCGATCAATGCCAATTGCAAGCGCAACCGGGCCATTTTCAAGCTGGGCAATCTCCGTGCTTGCTTTGGCATCTATACTGGCTAATTCTGATATACCGGTTCGTTTAATATCTGTTCGAATCGAATCCAGGACAGCAGCACTATTGGAAGTAATGTCGAATGGATTGTAAGTGTCATTATTAAGTGCATCACCCAGTGCCTGGGTAAGAACAAAATTCTCGCCTTTCTCAACAGTTTTTGAACGTGCCAGATTTACCGATGTATCCCAGTCCCATTCCCCGGCAGTCCCCTCAATCCCGGCCACCAATCTATAGACGTCTGTTCCAACTTCAAATTTTCTCTTGCCAATATCATCCAAACGCCAGATTGCTATCACATCCTGACCAAAAGTATTGAAAGCTTGCGTAGAGGGAATGAATTCTCCAAAGGGTGTACCGGGTAGCTGATTATCTGTTGTCATCTGTCCGATCTGGAGTTCAGAAAAGAAATCCAGATTACTACCCAGTGAATGATTAAATGATAGCAGTGCCGAGATACGTTCCACATCCGGCACTGCAGTGATATCTGGATTGAAGTTATACAGGCTAACGGGTTTGAGTGGTGCACCGGTAGCTGGATCAAGCACGTTAGTGTTCGGGTTAGCAATACTACCGAAATCCTGGCCACCCTCGCTTGTTCTCGCTGAATAATCATTGCTCGCCGAGATCGGACGGTCGCCTAGTTTGAAACCATCACGGTTAAAATAATCAAAGACAAAAGTTAAATTACCGTCGCCAATATTTGTTCCTGTTACGGCATTGACAGTTGTTTCTTCTGCATCACCTTCAGAAGAAACGCCATAACCAGCTGTAGCCTGAGTACCCGTGTAATTTTTGCGTAAGATAATATTAACAACACCGGCAATCGCGTCTGATCCATAAGTCGCAGATGCACCGTCTTTCTGAATTTCCACACGCTCAATAGCACCTAGTGGAATACTGTTTAAATCGACAAATGTCTGAGTAACGCCTTGAGCAAAACCGTAATTTGCCATTCTACGGCCATTGATCAGGACAAGAGTGGCGTTTTGACCCAGTCCTCTCAAATTAACACCGCTAGAACCAGGTGCTTCAGAGTTAAAATTAGTTTCGTCAAAAGAGACACCATTAGTTAGTGTCAGTTTACGCAAGAGTTCTGACGTTGATGAGGCACCTGATCTTTCTATTTCTTCCCTATTGATAATGACGACAGGGGAAGGGCCTTCGGTGTCAACGCGTTTGATATGAGAACCTGTGACTTTAATTTTTTCGAGATCGACTGTTTTGTCTTCCGCATTGGCAAAATTGGTGAACAAAATAAGAATGAATAAAAATAGCGCAATGGGTTTGTGTACCATGGCAGGTTGTCCCCTTAATTTATTTTTATATATTATTAGCTTCTAGTCGCACAAAATTATTTTTATGCTAAAAGCCTTTGTTATTAATATGAAATTTCGAAGGTAGTATAGCGGTACGGAGTTTATGGATAAAGTCTAATTTGCTTGAAAATTGGATTAAATCAGTTCATGCAATTTAGAAGTTGTTTGGTGAATAAAATTTTATTATTTGCGCTAATATGGGTGAAAATTACTATAGATTATTAAAACTTACGTTGGTTTATTTATGTCTTATCTATTTTAAGAGTTGTTGCAATAAACAGCAATGAAATTGGAGATTTAGCGCCTTCTAATTCAGTATTGGGGTTCTCTGATCAAGTTTAGGTTTGTAAGGTCCAATAAAGTGCTGGGAATAACCAAGTGAAATGTTAATTATTATCCAAGTTTTGATTGAAGCTCTTTTGCTTGAGCCAAGTCAAATTCGGCACCAATATTCTCCAGGATAGCGATCGCATCCTCCAGCAGTCTGTTTAGTTTTTTGTTTTGTGTATTACTTTGTATGCAGGCTATAGTATAGGCAATGATTGACTTGGCCTCTTCATGTTCAGCGTTAATTTTTTTGGACAGGTTAATACTTTCCAGAAGATGATATTTGGCATTTTCTATGTCTTTAATCGCAACTAATGTATTGCCAACAACACGTTCAGCTCTAACAAGAAGTGGTGGTAAATTTAACTTCTTTATCTTCTCTAACGTTTCTTGTCCCAGTTTAAAAGCGTTCTTTAACTGTTTCTGATCAAGTTTGAGTTCAATTAGATCTATTTCTGATTCTGCAATTAATGCATCAGATCCTACTTCTTTTAATAAAACTTGGCCACGTTTAAGGTATTCTTCCGCGCTGGAAAGGTTATTTATGGCTCGATTACAGCGGCATAAATTTACAAGAGCGAGTCCAGAAATAGATTTTTCACATTTACCTTTATTGTAAGCTGCTACTGTTAACTCAAAATGATTTATCGCTTTTTCAAGTTGGCCATTTACCAAATATATTTCACCTAGATTATTATTGAGAACGGCCATCATTACTTCATTGTGTAGCATGCGGCACACATCTAGTGCTTTCGCATAATTTGGCCCAGCTTCATCAAGTTTGCCTAACAGGTGAAAGCAGACGCCTATATTATTATAGGTTGTGCTTATGCCAATAATATCTTCCAATTCTTCATAACATTGAACTGCATGAGTTAATTGTTTAATGGCCTGATCAAACTTGCCTGCCCACATGTAGGCATTTGCCAGTGTTTTATGAGCAAAGGCAGTTTCTTTACTGTTATTTAGCCGTTTGGCAATACTTAGTGCTTTTTTACCCCATTCAAAGGCTTCTTGTAGTTGCCCTTTACGATAGTAGGAGCCACTTTTTGATGCATATATTTGGGATGCAACTATACCCGGACGGTTAGGCAATTTGTTGATTGCCTTATTTAACCATTCGAGTGATTCGTCATATTTTGATAGCTCCTGAAAAGTAATCGCAATTTTTCGACACAATAAAGACTCCTGAGTTCTGTTGCTGAATTTCCAGGGTACATATTTTGGTTTGTTAATTATTTTATCAGTGTTAACCCAAATGCTTAATGCAATTTGAAAAGCTTCACATGATTCCTGGAGTTGGCCACCCATTAAATATACATCACCTATATGTTCTTTGATTAGGCAATAATCTAAACCATGTATTTCCTTAATTGTTTCAAGAGAGGATAAAGCATGACCATATGAGCTAATTGCATCTTCTATGGCATACATGCCTGCAGCACGGTCGCCTGCCATTGATGCATAATAGACACATTTTTCCCAGTTATTGGCTTCCTTATAATGATGTAATAGCAAGTCCGCGACAGGGTCGAGGTTTTGTTTATTAAATATTTCTATATGTTTTGCAACCAGGTTATGCAAATTTCTACGTTCAGCAAAAAGCAAGGTTTCGTAGATGACTTCCCATGTCAAATTGTTGTTGAACGCAAAAAATTCATTAGGTAATTGTTGCAGAAATCCGTCATTAACCAGTGCTTTAAGTTCTGTTAACAATAACTCAGGGTCTGGTTTTTTCTGCAAAACTCCACTATTAACAAGCTCATGTAGTTCATGCTTTTTCATCAACAGAACCTTCATTAGCAAGCACTATGTTATCCAATGATGGTAAATCAAATACCTGTCCAATTACAGATGCATTACGCAGTATCGATTTTTTCTGGTCATTCATTTGATCCAGTCTCACCATGATCACATCAGAAATTGATTCGGGTAGTGCTCCATGACTTTTTTCGAAACTTTGCGACAAGTCTTTCAGGAAAAGCGGGTTGCCTTTGGCTCTTTCTATTATCGAATTGATATCCTCTTCTGAGAGCGATGAATGCAAAGACACCAGCTCTTTAGATGCATTTTTGGTGAGTTCTTTTAAATTTAAGAGCAAGTCTGGCGTAAAATTATTCAGACATTCAGGCAACGTGCCTGTCCTGGAAATCATGCAAATATATATTGGTATGTTTTCTTTTATAGACAGGACATTTTGTATGATTTCAGATGATGATCTGTCCATCCATTGGGCGTTATCAAACAGCATAAGTAGCGGCTTGTCTTTCGCAAGCGTTATTATGAGTTGCGTAACGATATCCAGTCTTCTTTCACGTTTTGTTTTAGGGTCCAGTGAATTTATGATTGCATTAGATTCGCATGCAACGGCCAGTATTTCAGCAATCAATGGTGCAAAATCTGTTTGGTCGGGTAGTTTGGCATTGATCAATGATTTTATTTTATTCCAGGCAGATTTAGAGTTGTCTTTTGCTTCAATGGAAAATATTTTTCGAAGAGGATAAATCCATACGCTGTATGCATTGTGTAAATTGTATGACTGACAAATGCCCAGCATTGTAAACCATCCCTGATTTTTCAGGTTGGTAGTCAGTTCACTGCATAAATGTGATTTTCCTATCCCCGGATCGCCATAGACAAAAGACCACTGTATTTTGTTTTGTTTGACCTGTTTCGAAAGCTTATGTAGTTGCTTAAGTTCTTGTTCTCTACCTACTAACGAGGTTTGACTGTCAGTAACTTCTGAAACATCATCATGGTTTTTAATGCCTGATAATTCACAGATATTGATCGGTTGGCTTTTGCCTTTAACACGAATAGGGTCGAGTTGTTTCAGGTCAAATGTATTACCAGTTCTTTCTGCAGTTGAGATCGAAACAATAATACTGCCTTTATCTGCAGCCGACATTAATCTGGCAGCAAGGTTTGTGGTATCACCAATCGTGGTGTATTCACGTCGTTTTGTTGAACCAATTTCACCCGTAAATACAAAACCTGAATTTACGCCTATGCTTTGTTTTAATTTCAAGTCACTATTGCCAAGTAATTCCTGTAGTTCCAGGGCAAAACGCATGGCATTTTCATCTTGATTATCAAGCGAAATTGGGGCACCAAAGGCAAGCAATACTTTATCGCCATGTTCACAAACATCACTGGTAATGAGGTGACCGCCATATTTAATCAAAGTATCAAACAGAAAGTTCATATATTGATTGGCCTGGGAAAGGGCTGTTTTATCTCCTTCACTTCCAAGCAATTCTGAGAGCCCAAATAAATTAATAAAAACGACGGTCACGCGCCTATGTTCACCTAATAATCCCGCAGTCATTCCATCTGCAATAGGTGGCATCAAGTAGCGACGCAAAAATTTTCTGGGTATGTTTGTAAGATCAAGCTCAGTGTTTTTTACAGTTGGCTTTCCAGATTCTTTTATCCACCATATTCCCGAATGTTGGGTTTCAACAAACCTGCATTTATTACTTAACAGTGCTTTAGTTTCATCGCTGACCACGACCTGGTCCGGTTCTGCCATGGGTTCAACATCCGCTGCCTTGTTTACCTCATTGCCAATCAATAAATAATGTAATAAATCTTTTTCCTGGCCAACGGAGATAGCATAAAATTTGCCGCTGTGTATACCAATTCGCATACGCAACTTACAGATATCATCATTGATATTGACTTGACTGAATTCTTCCATCGCCGATTGCATCTGCAGGCCGCAGGCTGCAGCACACTCAGCATGTTCATTACCGGCAAAATAGAGCAACATGGCATCTCCACCGAACTTCATCTGAATGCCATTCCATTCATTAGCGATGCCTAACATGCGTTCGAAGAACTGGTTGAGGATGCCAGCCATTATTTCGGCACCTTCCTTACCAGATTTTGCGAGACTTTCAGACATGGCGGTAAAACCGGTGACATCAGAATGCATGAGAGAACCTTCAAGCCATTCTCCCCAAACGGGTAGGTCGCCAGGATGATTAGCCCAATATTCGATCAGCGTGCGGGGAAGGTAACGAACTGCACGCCTATATTCATGATTCTTTTGCATAGTTATACGAGTTTAACCGACTAATTATTATACTTCGGAAGATCAATCTTTTCGTATTATTAGAGATTCGCTATTTCAAATTAGATTCTATAGTTCCGAGTGAACCGAGTCTATTTACAATTTCTTGTAGATCTGATGTTTTTTACAGCAGGATAGGAAGTTTATGGGCAAAAATGGCTTTGACTTGCACAGAAGGGATAGAAATAAATTTAAAAGACAGGCCCCTCCTCCAGAATATGATCTGGGGAAGGGGAGAAGATTAGATTGCCACTATTGGTGGTGTTATTGGGTTATGTAATTAAAAGTCCCGCTATCAGGCATCAGGTCTGCATGACCGGTCGATTGCTGTCCCGCTACACCATCCTGTGTTTCAGCGTACCAGTTGAAATATGACCCTTTCCATTTGAGTTCAGATAAATCGAATTCAAATTTCACGGATTTTCCATCGTCAAGTTCCGTGACAATCAATGACTTCAACCCTGTTGAAACACCATCTTTATATTTCAGAAACTCGTCTGTCTTACCATCAGGCGGTGAATTTTTACCCTTACCATTGAGGTCAAGGAATAGGCGAAATTGCATGTCAGGCGCGATAGTACCCGCCACACTCAGTGTAATTGAGACAATGGTGTCAGTGTTTTCAACTGCACAGCCAACCAGGTCCAGGTTTGGAAATGTTGGAAAATCAGCCTGATCGCCACATAAGCGAAGTTGAAGGTCATCGACACCAATACCGCCAAAACCGCCGGTGACTTTAAGTGACGGCGTGAAATCCCTGTATTCCGTATATTGATGCACAACGCTGAATGTAGCGTTTCCGTCTGCATCTATTGTCACACCTGGGGCTGCAACCTTATTAGAGCCTAAAG
>JAUWSG010000092.1 GCA_030610155.1 Gammaproteobacteria bacterium | reverse complement strand
CTGATAAAGCGGTGTTTTATTTCCCATAAGATATGCTCTGTTGTTTCCTGATTGACCAAAAGGCAAAAAAAAAGCGGCAAATGCACACTGATCGTTTCCGGGTCGCCAGAAAAAATCAGTGTGCATTTGCCGCCCCTCTGTCCTATTACCTGAGAGCTTAAGCCCCTTCGGTGGATTCAACCTGTGAATCGCTCTCCAGAGTCAACGAGCTTTTATAGTCCTTTTGCCTGAGCGATTCCGAGCGGGTTGCGCCTTCGGCGCTCTACGTTAAGTAGAGTCTCTTCCACAAAAGCTTTGCGTTGAGCCGTGATTATACTGATTTGGGAGAGGTGAATCTAGCCACATATTTTTCAAAGGCGGGATTTGTTCATGTTTGTTTAATAATTCTTCTGTATAAAAACAAAAAACAGCTAAACATTTGTGGCGCAATGACGCTAAGGAATTGTTATCACACATAACGTGAGGTTTCGGTCAGGTCTGGGGGAACAGCATTGAGCCAGATTTGAATGCTTGAATTATAAGATATTGTTTGAATAAGGATTTTCTTAATACGCGGTGTTAAAGGAGATATTTAAGATAATGAAAACTCAATTTGCTGTCCCGGAGGTCATCAGGCCTGCGTCAGACTGGGGAAAAACAGAAATTATCCTCAAAAGCATTTTTATTCCACCCCCCGCTTCAGCATTAGCCGCACTTCAGGAAGAACTGGCCGGTAAATGCCTCAATAACGAAACAATTACCGCGATACTGGGTAATGAACATACGGTTACAACGGAACTGATTGATGTTCTCAATGCACCCTTTTTCGGACTGTCAGATAAAGTCGGCAATATACAAGACGCCATCGAACTGCTTGGCAAGACACACGTTGCCAATATCGCAAACGCAATATCATTAAAACAAGCAATGTGCGGCACTGACTATCCTGAAATGCTCGGTTATTTTGGTTCTGCTGAAGATTGTGCATTGGCAGCCGCCGGTATTGCCCGGGAGCTGGGTATTATGGCGCCTGACCAGGCCTATTGCCTGGCGCTGTTGCACGATTGCGGTATTCCCGTATTGCTACAGACATTCCCGAATTATACAGAAGTATTACAATTGGCTTATGCTTCTACAGCCTACACATTGACGGAATGCGAAGATCATAACCTGAACATTAATCATGCCGTGGTGGCTTATTATATTTGTAAAACCTGGGGCATGTCAGAAGATATTGGGTTGGCAATTCTGAATCATCATGACGTTGAAAACGTTTTATTGTCCGGGCAGCAGCACAAAGGTGAACTGCAAACCATGGTCGCATTGCTCACTATGGCCGAATATATCAGTTGCGCCTGGCACGGTAAGGCTGGCAAGACCAACTGGGCAGAAGATTCTTCGCATGTTCTGGATTACCTTGGTCTAAATGAAGCAGATTTTGACAACATAAAAACAAACATGTTTGCGAAATTTGCGGCTTAGTTTATTACGCACCCTACATTAGTAGTTACTTTTTTCGTTTCGCATCATGATCCACAATGCAGGCAGGGTGCCTGCTACGAGCATTAATGCTGCTGGCGCAGCAAGTTCCAGCATTTCTTCACTGGCTTCAATCCAGATTCTTACCGGCAGTGTATCAAAGCCTGTTGGCCGCAGAAGCAAGGTGGCAGGCAGTTCTTTCAGCGCATCGATGAAAACGAGGACAAACGCTGTCGTCAGGCCGGTGCGAATCATCGGTAATGTCACTCGCCAAAGGTTTTCAAACGGGCCCGCCCCAAGAACGCGACCGGCTTGCTCTATAGAGGGGGTAAGTTGCTGTAGTGATGATTCCTGGGATTGAACAGACAGTGGTAAAAAGCGAATCACCAGCGCCATCACCAGCATACTGATGCCGCCCATCGTATAGACACCAGGTAGCAGGGTAATAACAAAGGTCATAATGCCCAGTGCAACAACCGGGCCGGGAAGAACAAAGCCGACACTGGAGAGTTGTAAATAGGCATTACTGAGCATCGATCTTTTGCGGGTGTGATAAAGCGCAACGGGTAATGCTAATACGACCGCGAGACAGCCTGCAATAAACGCCACGGTTATTGAATTTCTTGAGTAGGTCAGGAACTCACTGCCGATCAATTTATCGACCCAGGCTTCCCAACTCCAGGCGACCATCCAGGCGAGCGGTAACAGGAACGAAAATAAAGCGATAACACCTATCCATGCCCAGATTGCCAGCGTTTCACGGGGGCTGGCTTGTTTGATTCTGACTGCGCGTGTCTGGCTGCCAGCATAATAACGTTGTCGTTTTCTGAAAAAGCGTTCCAAAATCAAAAAGGTCAGACTGAGTATGACCAGTATAAAACTTAAGCCCGCCGCGCCTTGAAAATCAAATCGACCGCTCATTTGTAAATAAATACTTAAGGTAAATGTTTGAAAGCGCAACATACTGACGGCGCCAAAATCGGATAAAACATGCAGTACTACAACGGCGAGTCCGGCTGCGATGGCCGGGCGTAATAATGGAAGTGTGATCCTGGTTAGCACTTCCCATGAGCTTGCGCCCTGAATACGGGCTGCTTCTTCCAGCGTTTGACTTGAACGCGACAATGAGACGCGTGCCATTAAAAAAACATAGGAAAAGCTTGCCATGGACAGTACGGATGCCGCACCGCCAAAACCATAAGGTTCCGGGATGATTGCGTGTTCACCAAAAATACCTATCCAGATCTGGCCCAGCCAGCCATCATCTTCCAGTAATGCGGTATAAATATGGGCAAAGACATAGGTCGGAATCGCCAGCGGTAAAACCATTAACCAGGTTGCAATACTGCGGCCGGGGAATTGTCGCCTTGCAATAAACCAGGCAGACGGTATCGCCAACAACAAACTGCCAATGGAAACAACAGTGGCAAGTGACAAGGTGTTCCACAATAACTCAGGCAAACGACCGCTCCAGAAGACAAACCATTTCTCCGTAGGCAGTAGCAGGCTATTGTAGACAACAAAAATCAAAGGGATGGCAGCAAAAGTGACGACGGCACCAGAGAGGGTATTGAGTGATACTAGTCTTTTTGGCATAAAGGCGATTCTGTTGTCTTGCGTCAAACTTGCTTTAGCAACCACTATCGCAGGGAAGTGGTTTGCAATTCTTTTACAGGGAACCACTGATATGTCATCTACAACACATCAGTGGTTATTTAGTATTACGGCATACCTGCTTCTTCTATTAGATCGATTGTGGCATTGCGTTTTTTACCCAGTTCGTACATTGGTACTTTGGCCACTTTAAAGCTGCTGGCGGGTGGTACTTCAGGCGCAGACGCTATGTTAGGTCGTGTCGGGTATTCCCGGTTTGTTTCTGCGAAAAGTTTCTGTCCGGTTTGAGAAACAAGGAATTCGACCAGCTTAATGGCATTTTCCTTGTGTGTTGTATATTTGCTTATCGCAATCCCGGCAACGTTCCAGGCAATGCCGATCTGGTCGTCTTTCTGGTCAGGCAGGACGATACGTATCGGGGCATTCGGGTGCTTGGCAAGATGTCGGTAAATATAATAGTGATTGACCAGGCCGACATCCTTTTTGCCCTGTGCGACAGCTTTGACAATTTTGCTGTGTTTGTTAAACACTGAACTGCCCACATTGGATTTCATGCCCGTTAGCCAGTCTTTGGTTGCGCTGCGCCCTGCGGCCAGCATATAAACCGTTGTGCCTGCAATATAACTTTCATTTGTACTGTTGGTAATGCCCAGGCGGTCTTTTAACTTTGGGTTGGCGAGATCAAAAACAGAATCAACAAAGTCGATGTTTTTGGCATTAGTGTTGACGACAAGCACGCGCGCACGTGCTGAAAGACCAACCCAGGTATTGTCTGCGGCGCGAAGATTATCCGGGATGATGGCGGTTGTTTTGTCAGGCATTGCCATGAAGAGGTTTTGATCGCTGCCGATTTGCAGATTTCCGGCGTCATTACTGATGAACAAGTCTGCTTTAGTGTGTTTGGATTCCAGTCTTAGCTTATTGATCAGTGCGGTGGATTTTGCGCTATGGAGGATGACCTTGATGCCGGTTTGTTCAGTGAACACTTTTATAACCGGTTTGATGAATTTATCGCTGCGCCCGGAATAAACAATCAGCTCATCTGCGGCGTTGGCCGTGAATGGCGGAATCAATATAGAAAATAGCAGTCCCAGAAAAATCACGTGTTTCATTACTTGCCTCATCTTTATACGATTTGCGAATAGTAATGATAATGATTCTCATTTAGATTTGCAACTATTAACCGTGAATATTTCATGGAAATGTAGGCAAGGTCAAGGTCAAGATCAAGATCAAGACCAGTTTTACCACAGGGAACACGGGGCGCACGGGGGGAAAGATTGTTAAAAGCGACTTTTTGCCACGGAGGTCACGGAGAAAAAAGAGAGGATTGTTTCCTTCTCTGAAGAGTATCGTAGAAGTCTTTGTAGGTTGGAGTGAGGCACCCTCCTATGGGAGAAGGAACTTAAAGCAATATGATTTTCTCCGTGACCTCCGTGGCAAAAAACATTCCTTATGCCTTTTCCCCGTGCGCCCCGTGTAAAACCTGGTCTTAAAAGTCTTTCTTCGGCAGCAGCTTGCCGATTGTAAGGCCTTGAACAACAATCGAGAAAATAACAATGACATAGGTGACCACCAGAATAATGTCGCGTTCTGTTCCGGCTGGCAGGGACAGGGCTAATGCGACGGAAATTCCGCCTCGTAAACCGCCCCATGTCATGACTTTAATGGCGTTGGGGCTAAATTCCCTTCGTAGTTTGAGTAAGCTGATTGGGATGCCGACACAAATGAAACGTACCAGTATGGTGGTGGGGATAAGTAACAAGGCTGCAAGCAGGTATTGTGAATCGAAAGCCAGTACCAGGACTTCCATTCCTATCAGAACAAATAATACCGCGTTTAATATTTCATCAATTAATTCCCAGAAGGTATCCAGGTGCTCTCGTGTTTTGTCGGACATGGCGAGCAAGCGTCCTTTGTTACCTACCAGTAAACCGGCCACCACGATCGCGATAGGGCCTGAGGTATGAATTGCGCCAGCCAGTGCATAACCGCCCATGACGAGCGCCAGCGTAATTAATATTTCAACCTGATAATTGTCAATGCTTTTTAACAGCCAGTACGCGATCGATCCGATGACGAGCCCGAAAATAATGCCGCCTACTGCTTCTTCAAGAAACAACAGGGCTATTTCACTGACCTGTACTTCATGACCACTTGTTGCCAGGCCCAGTAAAACAATAAAGACGACGACGCCTATACCATCATTAAAAAGGGACTCGCCTGCAATTTTTGTTTCCAGAGATTTAGGTGCGCCGGCCGTTTTCAGGATACCAATAACTGCAATTGGGTCGGTCGGTGATATGAGTGCACCAAAAACCAGGCAATAAATGAGCGGCAGCTCAATATTTAACAGCCCGAAGATATACCAGCTTGTCAGTCCGATTAAAAAGGTAGATAAAATAACACCAAATGTGGCGAGGCCACCGATAACCCATTTTTGTTTTGCCAGGTCAGCGAGATTGACATGTAATGCGCCGGCAAATAATAAAAAACTCAGCATGCCATGCATCAGGGTTTCATTAAAATCGATATAACCCAGTAATTCATGGGCGAGCAGGTCAATACCGCCAAACCCCATTTTCCCTAATACAATGATGAATAGTGATACCACCAGTGCCACCAGCATGATGCCGATAGTGGCGGGTAATTTTATAAAGCGAAAATTAATATAACTGAAAACGGCAGTCAGGGTGATCAGGATGGCCGTGATATCGAGAATGCTCATTGCGTTACAATATGGTTGCTGGTTGAGTTGCGTTTATTTTTTTCCGGAGTCGCTGCCTGGTGGCGTATAACCGGGAAAGGTCGTGACCTTGTCACTGCCTGTGATAGCTGTATTGGTTATTTTGCTAACACCTTCTTTTTCAACTTCATCGATGCGCACAATAGAGTGCATAGGAATAAATGTGCGTTTAACATTATTGAATTCTGTTTTTAAACGTTCTTCTGACGGGTCAACCAGAACCGAAGAACGTTCACCAAAGACGATTTCTTCTACTTCAACAAAACCAAATATTTCTCCCTGGTAAATTTCCCGGGCGTAGATTTCATAAATTTCATTCTGGTTGGAGAAAATGATTTTGTAAACTTTTGTTGTTGTCATGTTACTTGAATCCTGTACGTCTTAATTCTAAATATAATGTGTTTATCGTGTGGGGTGATTTTTCCGGTAATCAATGAGGTAGTCAGACATTCTTTTAGATACTTCAAGACAGTTGTGCTGCCGCACCGGCCCGCTATTGTATGTGAATTTCATGGTTGAGGATATATTTAGCGGCCAGTTTATCCCGGGAGATTACTTCCGGTGAGCGGGGGATATAATCCCATGAAATATAATGATTTTATGGGGGTTTCAGTGTGATATAAGATATCTGGCATGTTCATCAATCTCGGCGCTTAATGCCATTTTTGCCGCTATATATCAAAATCATATGTTTTCAGGGTAATAATCAAGAATTCATTATTTATGACGTTATAACAAGGGCTTAAATAAGAAAATTTGACAGCGCCATTGATGATTTGAGGGCGATATTGGCGTCAGACCAATGCTACAGTAGGTGAGCCCGATTTAGATCTGCGTATTTTTGACAATCATTTGTTAAGTCGGTCACTCAATTCTCAGCTTGCACTGTCTATAGTAAAGAAGCGATGAGGGAATGCTTCAGATCGGGCTTGCCTGCTCATCTGGTCGCGATGGAAGAGTGGGTCTATAGGGGTTTGTTAATGATAAGGGCGTTTGCACCATCACGTATAGTATTATCGATAGTGATGCTGGTCAGCGTGATGCTGCTGCCTGGTTGTGGGAGCAGCAGTCGTAGTTCCAGTTCTGTGCTGGTGGCATCGTTCAGTGTTTCGGCGACCAGCAGTACCACTCCACCCTTTACCGTCTCTTTTGATGCGTCCGCCTCTAGTGGGAATATTGCAAACTATCGCTGGGATTTTGGTGACAGCACGGGTTTGATTTCCGGGGTGACAACCGCGCATACCTTTACCGATTATGGTGATTTCGTGGTCACCTTGATTGTCAGTAACGAAAATTCAGATACAGCACAAACCACACAAAATATTGCGGTGGGTTTTTCAATTAGTGGTACTGTCACTGCGCAACCCGGGTCTGTTGTCGACAGTGATATCAATGATCCGCTTGCACCTTTTGCTTCAAATGATACCCCGGCAACCGCACAGGCCATTCCCAATCCGGCCATCATAGGCGGCTTTGCCAGCAAGCTTGGTACAAACTTTTCAGATGATCGATTTGGCGATGCGGGTGATACTCGTGACTGGTATCGTGCCACCCTGGGTGCAAATCAGACGATTACGCTGTCTGTCAGTGATGACCCGCAATTTAATGATCTTGATCTTTCGTTATATACGGCGACGAATACTGTTAGTCCGGTTGTATCATCGCTGACGGGTAATTCAGTAGAAACGGTCATTGTGCCAGCCAATGGGATCTATTATATCGAGGTTTCTGCATTTAAAGGTAATTCCAATTATGTGTTAACCATTGGCAATACCAGTGTCCTGAATGTGCAAAATACATTACGGATTGAAGATGAGTTTGTGCCGGGTGATGTGATCGTAAAGTTCAAGGATGATGCAGTGCCACAATCAGGTGGGCTTGTTAGCGGTGTCACAATATCTCAATCGTTAGCATCATCGGTGGGACTGGTTGCAAAAGATGGTCAACCTGGTCGAGCGATGTTATTTGGTCTGGGAGATGATACGCAAAAAAATCTGGCGTTTTCCGTGCTGGGGATTCAGGCGAGCAGCAACAATAATTCAAACAGGCGGGCTACAGGTAAGACAGTAGATGCTCGGCAGCAGCTCAAGGCCGACACGATCAAGGTCGTCGAGGCTTTGCGTCAGCGCACCGATGTGGTCAGTGCTGACCTGAATTATATTCGGCATCCATTGGCGGTACCTGATGATCCTGATTACACAACGCAATGGCATTATCCATTAATTAATTTACCCACCGCCTGGGACGCAGTGACACCTGTATCAAGTGTTGTTGTAGCCGTGGTAGATACCGGTGTAGTGCTGTCTCATCCTGATTTGGCGGCTAACCTGGTTAATGGGTATGATTTTATTTCTTCACCCACTATTTCACTTGATGGTAATGGCAGAGACGCGAACCCTGATGATCCCGGTGATGGTGGTTCCAGCGCCACTTCTTCTTTTCATGGTACGCATGTTTCCGGTACGATTGCTGCGGCCACGAATAACAATCAGGGTGTGGCCGGGGTGTCCTGGAAAACCGATACGAAGGTGATGCCGATACGTGCGCTTGGTTTTGGCGGCGGTACCAGTTTTGACATTATGGATGGTGTTAGATACGCAGCCGGTCTGGATACGGTTACCCAACCGCAGCCAGTGCGACCCGCAGATATAATCAATCTCAGTATTGGTGGTGGACCGTATAGCCAGTTTGAACAGGATATTTTTATCGAAGTGCGAAACGCCGGCGTCATTGTAATTGCCGCGGCAGGGAATGACAGCTCAGATGCCCCGGGTTATCCGGCTTCTTATGACGGGGTTATTTCGGTCAGTGCCGTCGGGCCTGATGTACTTGCAAGCAAGCAATTAGCATCTTATTCAAATTTTGGATCTTTGGTTGATATTACTGCTCCTGGTGGTAGTGGTGGGGTGGATGGTGTGTTTAGTACCTCTGCATCTGGTTTTAATGATGAAATTACTGTTGTGGACACAAGGGTGGCCGGTTATCGGTCATTGTCAGGTACGTCGATGGCGGCGCCACATGTTGCGGGTGTCGTGGCATTAATGAAAGCGGCATATCCTGCTTTGCAGCCTGATGAGTTTGATGTTCTGCTACAGGCTGGGGTAATCACGGATGATATAAGTAATGATGGCGCGAGTCTGCGCAATGATTCCTTTGGGTTCGGTTTGGCGAATGCATTAAAGGCGGTTCAGGAAGCGCAAAAGCTTCAGTCCGGTGGTACCTTGCCAGCATTTTTGTCCGTTAATCCGTCTGCGTTTAACTTCCAGGCATCCGATACGAGTCTGATATTAAACACGAGTAATCCTGGTGGTGGTAACTTTACAGTTAGCGTGGCGGGCAGTGCATCCTGGGTGACGGTAGTGCCCATTGCAATTGATTCACTCACAAAATTGGGGCGTTATTCGATTTCTGTTAACCGTGCCGGGTTAGCTGATGCTCAATATCAATCCACGATAATAGTCACTTACAGCGGGGATATTAATGGGACATTGAATATTCCTATTTCGATGCAAGTTGGCCTATTGAGCACCACAGGCGATACCGGGTTTCAATATGGCATACTGGCTGATTTTGATGTGCTGTTGAATAATTCCGGTGATCCAACCGTGAGTGTTTTGACCTTCGGCAGCCCGAGCAATGGTTTATACAATTTCAGTTTTAATGGTGTACGACCCGGTAACTATGTCATTCTGGCCGGGAGTGATATGGATAATGATTTTCTGTTATGTGATCCTGGTGAAGCATGCGGGCTGATTCCTTCTGTTATAGAGATTATTAATCAGAATGCAGGTGGTTTGGCCTTTGATAGTCAATTTGACCAGGGTATCAATGTGATAACGACATTGTTTAAAAATAATCCTGTTCCTTTATTACCGCTACAAAGGCCTGCATCCCGCTAGTTTTTTTGGCAGGTTGATCTTGTGCGTGGTTGCGCTTGCAAAAAAATTAACAGCTTCTATTGTTTGTTGTCTATGATGGTTATATTCAGGCAGGGGTTCTTATGCAACTAATTACGTTGATCATATCCGCAGTACTTACGGTCTTGTTGTTCGCCTGTGGAGGTAGTGATGCAAAAAAACCTTCAGCAGTAGTGGTGACACAAATCTATTCGGGTTTTCATTGTGGTTCATCACCCGGGCACGCATCTGTTGAATGGATCGCAGATCAAATGTTGCTTGAGGGGGCGTTCAGCAAGTTATCCAAACAGTTTTCGGCAACAGGGACGGCCGCACCAAAAGTGGACTTTTCCAGTCAGAGGGTTGTACTTGTTTATATGGGGCAAAGACCGACCGCAGGGTATGGCTTGCATTTGGTGAATGATAAGTTCAGAACTTATAAGCAAACGGCTGAAGTGACTCTGGAATGGACTAAGCCCGGCAAGGGCATGATGACCGCGCAAGTGATTACAAATCCCTGTGTTGTTTTAGCTATTCCTAAAAATGGATATGAACGATTGCAGATTGTTGATACGGGGGGGGAGGTTAGGTTGAGGGTTGAGGTGGGGGAGTAGTTTGGATTCCGGTTGTAAAATTAATTTCAGGTTTTAGTTAGTTCGTTTATTGTTTTGGACGTCGCTGCGCATATTTTTAAGTACAAAATCCATGTTCATCTCCTGTGCTCCTGAGGGTCACTTTGGGCGGTCACTTCGCACATCCATGAGCTCTCGTGACATAAGGCCATTCATGGCCAAATCCTGCCCTCACGAGACATAAGCTTGGTAGATTGCAGGTTATGGGGTTTAGTTTTGGGACTCTGAGGCACTGGGAGGTCAGAGTCTCTCCGCACGTCCATGTGCTCTCGAGACATAAGCACATCCTTGTGCAAAAAAAATGGCCGCGAACATTTGCATGTTTTGCGGCCTATTACCTTTAGTGGGGGTAAATAAAATAGTCGAGTAACTATAAAGTTATAGATATATGTTGTAAAAGAACGAAAATTCATAGGTATATAACTTTGAGGAATATGTGGGGTTTGGGGTATTGATTTAGGGGGGGGTGTTTAGATTGATGGGGTGATGGGAGGTCAGTGTTTCTCCGGGCGGTCACTTCGCACATCCATGTGCTCTTGTGACATAAGGCCATCCATGGCCAAATCCTGCCCTCACGAGACATAAGCTTGGTAGATTGAAGGTTGGGAGTTCTTTTAGAGACCCTGGGGCAATGGGAGGTCAGTGTCTCTCCGCACGTCCATGTGCTCCCGAGACATAAGCACTTCCCTGTGCAAAAAAAAAGACCG
>JAUWSG010000215.1 GCA_030610155.1 Gammaproteobacteria bacterium | reverse complement strand
GGACGTGTGCCGATACTTGCCGCCCCTATTATAGGTTCTTCATCGAGTCCGTACACCTCGACAGCAAAAATACCGGCCACTGGTGCGGCTTTTCGATGAATATGAATATTTGCCGTCGGAAACCCGAACTCACGCCCACGTTTATCACCATGAGCAACGCGTCCGGACATGCGATAGGGCCTGCCCAGCAATTTCTCGGCAGCCGCTAACTCGCCGGCTTCCAGATGCTGACGAATAAGTGTACTACTGACACGTTCGCCATCAATTAAAAAACTGTGCATGTTCACCAGCTGGAAATCGTATTGCCTTGCTGCCTGTTGAAGCATCGCAAAATTACCCTGTCGTCCCGCGCCAAACTGGAAATCGTCGCCGACCACTAAATACCTGACCCCCAATGCATCAACCAGAATTTGCTTGATAAAATCTTCCGCACGCATCGACGCGAATTTCTTATTAAAACGTATACATAACACACGATCCACGGCGAACCGCCTAAGTGATTGTATTTTCTCACGAAAACGTGTTAGTCGAGTAGGCACACTGGCCGGACTGAAAAACTCCTGCGGTTGTGGCTCAAAGATTATCAGCACAGACGGTAAACGTAACTCGGCAGACTTTTCTGACAACTGGCCTATAACCGCCTGGTGCCCCAGATGTACACCATCATAATTACCGATGGTTGCCACACATCCGTGATGATCCGGTCGAAGATTATGTAAGCCACGTATTAATTGCATAACATCAGTTTCAAATTTCAAATTTTAAGTGCATTAGTGCCTAGTGCTTAGTGCTTAGTGCTTAGCTTGACCAGGTCTTTGACCTTAACACCCAACATAAAAAGCGTCGCAAAATAAAGCAGGGCGGCAGCAGTAACCCAGAGAGCCAGGTTCCACACTCTTTCCCACATACCCCACTGCATCCAGAGTGTTACATCATCAACAAAATACAATAACATGGCTCCCATCAATGAGTTTGCAATCACAACCCGAAGCAAAAGAATGGCCCAGCCCTTCTCGGCCTTATAAATACCCTGGTTGCGCAATGCACGAAATAACAAACCTGCATTGATAAACGCCCCCAGTGAAGTTGCATAAGCCAACCCGCTATGCGGACCTTCTATGTCCAGGTACACCATAGGCACAACAAAAATGACATTCAGCACCATGTTGGCCCCCATGGCGATAATGGCAATTTTTACCGGCGTTTTGGTGTCCTGACGCGCAAAGAACCCGGGCGCAAGCACCTTGACGAGAATAAAACCTAACAGACCCAATGAGTAGGCCACCAGGCTCAATGATGCCATGTGTACATCATGCCCCCCGAATTCGCCATATTGAAACAAGGTGATCAACATCGGACTTGCAAGCACGGCCAGCCCGACTGTCGCCGGTGTCCCGATAAGCAAGACCCAACGCATCGCCCAATCCAGCATACCGGAAAATTTTTCCGGTGATGCGGCAGCATGACTTTTTGACAAATTTGGCAAAATCACAGTCGCAAGTGCGATACCAAACACACCTAACGGAAATTCAACCAGACGATCTGAAAAATATAACCAGGAAACACTGCCTGTAACCAGAAACGAGGCAATAAGGACATCAAATAATAAATTGATCTGTGCCACAGACGACCCGAACAGGGCTGGTAGCATAAGTATTTTTATACGTTTCACACCTTCAGAGCGCCATGCCCATCGTGGCCTGGCCAACAGTTTTAGCTGCCCAAGATAAGGCAACTGAAACATCAGCTGTACCAACCCGGCAACAAAAACCCCTATCGCTAATGCCATGACCGGGTCTGAAAACTGCGGCGAAAAATAAACGGCCGAAAGAATAAGAACAATATTCAACAGAACAGGGGTAAAAGCCGGGATAGCAAACCGGTCATAGGTATTCAAAATACCGCCTGCCAGCGCCGTCAGCGAAATAAAGAAGATATAGGGAAAGGTGAACCGCAACAGCTCAACCGTCAAATCAAACTGGTCCTGTTTGCTATAAAAACCGGGAGCGAAAATTGTCACTAAAACCGGTGCCGCAATAACACCAACCAGGGTAACGACAAATAAAATCCCCCCCAGCGTGCCTGCCACCTCCTGGCTGAGCTGACGTACCTCTTCATGTGACCGTTGAGTCTTGTATTCAGAAAAAACCGGGACAAAGGCCTGTGAAAATGCCCCTTCCGCAAACAAGCGCCGCATGAAGTTCGGGATCTTGAAGGCGATAAAAAACGCATCCATACCAGCATTAACGCCAATATAACGTGCCAGGACGATATCGCGCACCAGACCCAGGATACGCGAAATCAGCGTCATACTGCTGACAACGGCGGCGGATTTAAGTAGCTTTTTACTCATTCATTCGTTTTTCCGGCAAAATCAGCCCCATTTCGGGCTGCAACCCGTATGATACTGATTTTTTGGAGAAAATTGAGGTTTTTTTCATTATTTAAGGCAAATTGTCTTGTTAATGACGCTGATCCAGGCCCTCAAAGATTGACATTTTCGCTCAAAATCATCATAGTACGCGCTCTCAAGATTCACTGATTTCAGGAGCTTTTAGATTGGCTAATTCCGCACAAGCAAGAAAACGCGCACGACAAGGCGAAAAGCGTAGACAGCATAATGCAAGTTTACGATCCACGATGCGCACATCGATTAAAAAAGTATTACATGCCGTCACTTCCGGTAACCAGGACGAAGCGAAAAAAGCCTATCAAACGGCCGTGCCTATCCTGGACACGATGGTGAACAAAGGTATCTCTACCAAAAACAAGTGCGCCAGACAGAAAAGCCGATTGAATGCCCGCGTTAAAGCGATGGGCGCAGCCTGATCAGCAATACCTGAAAGCACCTGTCAGTCCATTCTTACTTCTTCAGTCAGGTGCACTTCAAAAAAGTTTCCAGACAACTTTAGTAACCGCCCGTAACCAGAATCTCACTGTCATTTCGGCATGCGCCAGAATGACGATTTTCCATAGCAGTTTGCGGTGAAAAACTTCCTGAGATTAGACCAGCACCAGATTATCCCGGTGAATCAGTTCCGGCTCATCGACATACCCCAAAATACTTTCTATTTTATCACTCGGCTGACCAATAATTTTACCTGCCTCTTCAGCACTATAATTCACCAGGCCTCGGGCAATTTCATTGCCGTGTTCATCAATGCAGGCCACCAGTTCACCACGGTTAAAATGGCCTGTTACTGATTTGACACCCACCGGCAGCAGACTCCGCCCGGCATCACGTAAGACATTGACCGCACCAGCATCAACAACCAGGCTGCCGCTTAATTGCAATCGACCGGCCAACCAGCGCTTGCGTGCCGCCATGATGACCTGACTGGCACACAGGAAAGTCCCCACCTGCTCGCCTTTAAATATTTGTTCCAGGACATGCGGGTTATCGCCTGCGGCAATGACCGTACTGGTGCCCGACCGTGACGCACGCGCCGCAGCTTTCACTTTTGTAAGCATACCGCCCCGCCCTAACGTACCGGGTGTGCCGCCCGCGAGGTTTTCCAACGCAGCATCACCTGCGGTCGCTTCCGGTATCAAACATGCGTCCTTATTTACTCTGGGATCTTTATCAAATAATCCTGCCTGGTCCGTTAATATCACCAGCAATTCAGCTTCAATTAAATTTGCCACCAAAGCAGCCAGTGTGTCGTTATCACCAAAGCGCATTTCTTCAAACGAGACCGTGTCATTCTCATTAATGATCGGCACCACACCCAGACCTAACAAGGTGCGAATGGTACTGCGCGCATTCAAATAACGTTTGCGATCGGAAAGATCATCATGTGTTAGCAGGATCTGTGCGGTGTGCATACCATGAGTTCGAAAACAGGATTCATACGCCTGAACCAGCCCCATTTGGCCAACCGCAGCCGCAGCCTGCAGCTCATAAAGCGCATGAGGGCGTGTTGACCAGCCCAAACGCATCATGCCATCCGCGACTGCACCGGATGAAACCAGAATGACCTCGACACCCTGCTTCTTCAACGCCGCAATCTGCTCAACACACTGCGCAATAGCTTGTTTGTTCAGGCCCTTTTCACCCGTAAGCAAGGCACTACCTAATTTAAGTACCCAACGTTTTGTATTTTTAATATTTTCGCGTTTCATGGTTTATTCTTCTTCTGCAACTGACTTTGTCTGTTCCATATGCTCCATGATTTTATACGTTAGCGCTTTAGTACCGTCACTTTTTAATGCCGATATACGAAACACCGGCCCTTTCCAGTCCAAAGCCTTGATGATTTCATCACACTTTTCTTCGCGATCCTGTTCAGACAATAGATCTATCTTGTTCAACACCAGCCAGCGATGACGCCGGGATAAGTCCTTACTGAATTTTTCCAGTTCTTTTTCAAGTGTTCTGACTTCCTCAACAGGATCACCCTGAAATCCTGACACATCAACAATATGTAACAATAATAGTGTGCGGGACAAATGCTTTAAAAACTGGATACCCAGCCCAACACCTTCTGCGGCCCCTTCGATTACACCGGGAATATCTGCCACCACAAAACTGCGAAATTTATCAACACT
>JAUWSG010000237.1 GCA_030610155.1 Gammaproteobacteria bacterium | reverse complement strand
GAGTGAGGCACGAAGTCCAACCTACAAAAGTCTTTTACATCATTCTCTAGAAAGGAGATTAACAATCAATCGGTTTTTCTCCGTGACCTCCGTGGTAAAAAAACATTCTTTATGTCTTTCCCCCGTGTTCCCCGTGTAAAACCGGTCTTAATGCCTTTCACCCCGAACCAGGTACGCTACAGCTCACCTCTAACTTCTTCCTGGCTTCCCGGCCACAATAAGCCCTGATCAAAAGCAAAACGATTTTCACTGGTTTCCTGACACCAGGGCAGAATATCCTGTGCCGGCACGGGATGACTGATTAAAAAGCCCTGTGCCTGTTCACATCCCCGTGTCCGTAAAAAATTAATCTGCTCTTCTGTCTCGACGCCTTCTGCCATCACGCGCAAATTCAATGTCTGCGCCAATGCAATAATAGCTTCCGCAATGGCGGCATCATCCGGGTCAGTCGATATGTCCCGGACAAAAGACTGATCGATCTTCAGTGTATTGAGCGGAAATTTCTTCAGGTAACTCAACGAGGAATAACCCGTACCAAAATCATCTATCGCAAGATGCACGCCCAGGTTACTCAACGCCCTTAATTTGGCAATCGCCGAATCAACGTCGTCCATCAAAAAGCTTTCTGTTATTTCCAGTTCGAGGTATTGCGGATCGAGATCAGCCAGATCAAGCGCATCAGCGACGGTGCCCACAAGATTATCTTCTCTGAATTGCAGTGCTGACAGGTTCACGGCAATGCGCATCGGTGGCAAGCCCTGCGACTGCCACAGCGAAGCCTGAGCACAGGCCTTGTTCAACACCCATTCACCAATGGAAATGATCAGCCCGGTTTCTTCTGCAAGCAGCATAAACTGATTGGGATATAACAGACCAAGCTCCGGGTGCTTCCAGCGTAACAAAACTTCCATGCCGGTAATTTCACGACTATGGAGATCAATCTGTGGTTGAAAATGCAAAACAAACTCATCACGATCAAGTGCATGCCGCAAACTGCTTTCCATAATCAGGTGTTCGACGGCCTTTGCATTCATATCCGCGGTATAAAACTGATAATTGTTTCTTCCCTGCTCTTTGGCGCGATACATGGCGGTATCCGCATTCTTTAATAAGCCGTCCAGTCCCTGACCATCGAGAGGAAAAATGGCAATACCAATACTTGTGGTCACAAAAACCTCGTGCCCATCAAGATAAAAAGGTTTACCCATCACTTCGAGAATTTTTCTTGCCACAATGGTGGCGTCTTCCGTGTTGGTGATATCTTCAAGGATGACAGTAAACTCATCACCACCCAGTCGGGCAACGGTATCTTCTTCGCGCGCATTGGCGAGCAATCTTTCTGATACCGCCTGCAGCAATTCATCACCGGCATGGTGTCCCAGGCTGTCGTTAATCATTTTAAATCGATCAAGATCGAGGAATAACAGTGCAACCAGTCGATTTTTTCGATTTGGCTGTGCCACCGCATGCGTCAGACGATCACGAAACAAGGTCCGGTTGGGCAATCCGGTTAATGAATCATAATTAGCCAGCTGTACCAGGCGTTTTTCTGCCTGCTTGCGTTCGGTAATATCCGTTGCAACACCAATAATGCCGCTGACTTCGCCATTGTCTTCATGCACCACCGAAAACCAGCATTCAAAAACAAGATCATTGATTTCCAGCAAGGGCGAAATCTCTTCCCCACGCAGGACTTTTTGGAAATCCTCATAAAACTGCGGTATATGCTCGAATATTTCAATCGCAGAGCGCCCAACCAGGCCACCGGGTTTCAGCCCCAGGCGCGTCAGGCCTTTACCTTCTGACAAGGTAAATACACCATTTTCATCTACTGCAAATAATATGACGGGCGCATTGGTAATAATCGTCTTCAAGCGCTGCTTGCTCGACGCAAGCGCATCATGAATACCTTTGTGCTTTTTGATATGCTCTTTTAGCTGAATATTAGCTTCAACTAATTCTATTGTTCTTTGATCCGCGCGTGACTCCAGCTCTTCATTATTTATCCATAATGATTGCTGCAGCACTTTTGCTTCAGTGATATCCCGAATCGTGGCAGTAAAATATTCTTCCTCAGCGGTACGCAAACGACTAAAGGTCAACTCCATCGGGAATTGCGACCCGTCTTTACGACTGGCGTTCACTTCTTTTACATCATCAAAGGGAAAACAATCTACCTGGAACGGGTCATGACCTGTCGTGCTGAGATCAGGGCGATGATCCTGGTTATTGTCCTGGCTATAGTCAAAGGGTGAACCCGGGATTAATTCACTAACGGGTATACCAACGACCTCAACCGCCTGGTAACCGAAAATATATTCGACGGCCGGATTAACTTCCCTGATGATCCCGTAACAATCTATCACCACAAGACCATCTGTCATGCGATCGACAACATCTTGTGCCACGAGGTCGGAAACAACCGGTGAAATAGAATCAGACGAACTGGAAATTACATCAACTTTCTTTGATTGATTTGCGTACAAACTAATTGCCCCTCCCATCCCCATGCAAGACAAAAAACAAGCTCCAATTATTTGCTAAATTGAATATAAGTCAATGCTCTAAATGTAATAACTTTATAAAATTAAATATTATTTTCAACGGCAAGCGAACCAATGACAAATCATGTGATTGCACACAACTTGTCGTGACAGTTCTCATAAACTCGTATCATCTAGTTGAAAAATAAGAAAAGAAAATCAAGAGAAATAAATTAAATAACCGGCAGGAAAGCAACGCAAGGTTTATAAATGAGCAATGTGATTAATTATCATCATTCTTGTAAATATTGATAATTAAAATGATGGACAATAATACTGCAACCATCGCAATACCACCCACCATATATGTCAGGATTTGTTCCATGTTATATTGTAGTTAACTTGCAGTGAGTCACGACATACCCCTAAACTAAAGATCAGACAAATAACATCTATTACCATTCGCTTCCGCTGGTTCACACGCCAGAATGGTTAATATCACAATTTCAAACATTCAAATAAAGTAACAATATTACTGCTTACTAATTTATCAAAAAATAAACAATAATCATGAACCTGTTACGCATTTTGAGCAATATGCGTTTTTTATCCGAGCAAAAGCGCATTGAATATTACCCGCCTTTCTGGTTAATGCGCATAAAAGTGCTTGAACTGACTCCAAATTGGGAATCGGTCCGAATTAAATTACCTTTAACCATGTTTTCCAGCAACATGGG
>JAUWSG010000005.1 GCA_030610155.1 Gammaproteobacteria bacterium | reverse complement strand
TCATGTCATATGCTTCATTAACAAGACAAGCGGGAGAAGTAGTTAACCGATTAGTCATACGTACTTCTTTTACGTCATCCTTAAGGGTTTCCTGGATTTTCCCAACCAGCTCCTTGAATTCCCCTTTAGTTTTTTCTTTTTGCTCTTTCTCTTTTTCGTCTTCAACGTCACCCAGATCCAGCTCACCCTTGGTAACAGACTGAAAATGTTTACCATCAAACTCAGTGAGAGATGACATTAGCCACTCATCTACACGATCAGATAAGATCAAAGCTTCCAGTCCTTTTTGTCGAAATACTTCCAGATGGGGACTGTTTTTGGCGGTAGTGAAGTTTTCGGCCGTTATATAATAAATATTGTCCTGCCCTTCTTTCATTCTCGAAAGATAATCTTCCAGTGATACATCCTGTATTTCGTTATCCGTATGAGTAGATGAAAAGCGTAATAATTTTGCAATTTTATCGCGATTGGAAAAATCTTCTCCCGGGCCTTCCTTGATCACATTGCCAAATTGTTCCCAGAATTCAGCATATTTTTCTTTCTCATTTTTTGCCAGCTTCTCCAGGGCACCCAGTATCTTCTTGACCGAACCACTTCGAATACTGTCGATCACCTTGTTCTTTTGCAATATCTCCCGGGAAACATTTAACGGCAGATCATTGGTATCAATTACACCCCGTACGAACCGCAGATACCCGGGCATAAGTTGCTCTGCATCATCCATGATAAATACTCGTTTAACATAGAGTTTAACACCGTGGCGCGATTCACGGTTCCACATATCAAACGGTGCCTTTTTGGGCAAATAAAGCAGAGAAGAATATTCCAGTTTACCTTCTACACGGCTATGCAAATGTAATAACGGATCTTCAAAATCATGCGCAACGTGTTTATAAAATTCATTGTACTCTTCTTCTGTGATCTCACTCTTCGACTTTGCCCACAATGCAGAAGCACTGTTTACTGTCTCGTCTTCATTGCCTGCCTTCTTTTCACCCTTGTCATCAAACTCTTCTTTTTCCATGAGAATGGGGCACATAATATGGTCCGAATATTTTTGAATAATACTTCTCAGGCGCATTCCATCCAGAAATTCATCTTCTGCTTCGCGTAAATGCAGGGTAATACTTGTACCTCTGTCCTTTTTTTCGATTGTTTCAATGGTGTATTCACCTTCACCAGCAGACACCCAACGCACGCCATGTTCAGCACCCAGACCGGCCCGGCGCGTATCAAGCGTCAGTTTGTCTGCAACGATAAATGCTGAATACAAACCAACACCAAATTGCCCGATAAGATTTGAATCTTTAGCCTGATCACCAGTAAGAGAATCAAGAAATTGCCGTGTACCGGATTTGGCTATCGTACCGACATTATCAATGACCTCCTGCCGTGACATACCAATACCATTATCTTCTATCTTTACCGTTTTGGTGTCTTTATCAAAAGAAACCCGGATCTTAAGATCCGGATCCTCTTCAAATAACGCGTCATCACTTAAGGCCTCAAACCTTAGTTTGTCAGCCGCATCAGCTGAATTAGAAACAAGCTCACGCAGAAAAATTTCCTTATTGCTGTATAAGGAATTAATCATTAATTGTAAAAGCTGTTTAACTTCTGCCTGGAAACCCAGTGTTTCTTTATGTGCTTCGACGCTCATAGGATTTTCGAACTCCTTGTGTTAAGTTTTGCTGTAATCAAGAGTAATTGTTATTAATGGGTGCAAAATGTCTTTATTCAAGCCTGTCATCCAAAAATATGGAATTATTATATCGCGACCCACTTCCTTATTATCTATAAAAACAATAAGATAGAAGCCAAAGTGGAATTTAGCCAGCTGACTTTTCAGGCAGGGACATTTTAATGACTTTTGCCTGAAAATAAAGCTCATCGACTTATTTAAAACAATATGAGATATATTCGACAATTTTCAGAAATAGGCATCAATGACATTGCTCTGGTAGGCGGAAAAAACGCCTCTCTCGGAGAGATGTACCAGAACCTTTCTGCCTATAACATCAAGGTACCCAATGGTTTTGCGACAACAGCAGATGGATACCGCCATTATCTTCAGCACAATAATCTGGAAGGGAAAATAGCAGATGCGCTGGCAAATATAAACAAGAATGATATTGAATCATTAATCAACTTCAGTAAAAGCATCCGTGGCTGGATTATGCATGCCGAAATGCCCGATGATCTGCTGGCAGATATTCAACAGGGTTATTCTGACCTGGAAAAGGAATACGGTGTTCACCCGGATGTTGCGGTACGCAGCTCTGCAACGGCCGAAGACTTGCCAACCGCATCGTTTGCAGGCCAACAGGAATCCTATTTAAATATCACGGGTATCGATAATCTGGTCAGCGCCTGTAAACGTGTCTATGCGTCCCTGTTCACTGATCGTGCTATTTCTTATCGTATTGACCAGGGTTTCTCTCATATGGACGTTGCCTTATCCATTGGTATCCAAAAAATGGTGCGCTCTGACCTCGGAGTATCAGGTGTTATGTTCACACTCGATACTGAATCAGGCTTCCGCGATGTTATCTTGATTAACGGCGCTTATGGTCTGGGAGAAAATATCGTACAGGGCAGCGTCAACCCGGATGAATTTCATGTATTTAAACAAACTCTAGCAAGCGGTTTCCGTCCTATAATCAAGCGCCAGCTTGGTGATAAAGCAATAAAAATGATTTACACAAAAGATGGCGCGGCTGGCATATCAACCCGCAACATCCCAACCAGTCGAAATGAAAGAGACCACTTTTGTCTGAATGATGATGAAATACTTGAACTGGCACGTTATGGCACCGCCATCGAACATCATTACTCCAAAAAAGCCGGTCGTGATATGCCGATGGATATTGAGTGGGCAAAAGACGGAAATACTGGTGAGTTATTTGTATTACAGGCCCGCCCGGAAACAGTGCAGTCCCAACAGGATCAAATGATACACGAGGTCTACAAACTGGAATCACGCGGAACACGCATTGCAACAGGCAAGAGTATCGGCCGAAAAATAGCAATGGGTGAAGCGCGCGTTATCATCGAAGCCGCTGATATGCGAGAGTTAAAAGCGGGCGAAGTACTGGTAACCGATATCACGGATCCGGACTGGGAACCGGTTATGAAAATTGCCTCTGCTATTGTCACTAACCGTGGCGGTAGAACATGCCATGCCGCCATTATCGCACGAGAACTTGGCGTACCTGCTGTCGTGGGAACCGGCGACGGGACGCAAGCTATCCATACAGGCCAGGAGATAACGGTATCTTGCGCAGAAGGCGATAGTGGATATATTTATGAAGGCAAACAGGAATTCTCAACAACAAAACATGACCTGTCCAAGCTCCCTCATACCAAAACACATATCATGCTTAACCTGGCTAACCCGGAGCTGGCATTTGGGCTAAGCAAACTCCCCTGTGATGGTGTAGGTCTGGCACGACTGGAATTTATAATCAATAACAGCATTCAGATCCATCCTCGTGCATTACTGGAATATGATCAGCTTGACCCGGCCACTCAAAAGAAAATTGATAAGATCACAGCAGGCTATGCCGACCGGAAAACGTTCTACATCAACCGCCTGGCCGAAGGAATTGCGACTATTGCTGCCGCATTTTACCCACGCCCGGTTATTGTCCGCATGAGTGACTTCAAATCAAATGAGTATGCTTCACTGATCGGAGGAACAAGCTTTGAGCCCCGCGAAGAAAATCCGATGATCGGCTTTCGTGGCGCATCACGCTATTTCTCGGAATCATTTACCGAATGTTTTGCGATGGAATGTGCCGCAATTTATCAGGTCAGAAATAATATGGGGCTCACCAATGTCTCATCAATGATCCCATTTGTTCGCACTATAGAAGAAGGTGCCAATGTACTGGACCTGATGGCCAAACATCAGTTAAAACGAGGCGAAGACGGATTTAATGTTTTTCTGATGTGTGAAATACCGGCAAATGCAATTCTGGCAGAACAGTTTCTCGAGTATTTTGATGGAATGTCTATCGGGTCCAATGATCTGACACAATTAACACTTGGTGTAGACCGCGATTCCAGCTTGATCTCCAGCTTTGATGAACGAAATCCTGCCGTGTTAAAACTCATGAATGTGGCAATCAAGGCATGTAGGAAGCAAAATAAATATGTTGGTATTTGTGGGCAAGCACCTTCTGATTACCCGGAGATAACCAAATGGCTGGTTGAGCATGGTATCCAGTCGATTTCACTTAATCCTGACAGCATTCTGGATATGACTGAAGCAGTCTGGAATGCAGAAAACAACCTGGTAGAATAAGCCCGTAAGCTCACTCCAAATGACTTCAGTAAAAAACAATCAAAAAAACCTGCTCCTGTTCTTTTATTTGATATTCGCTTTATCCGGCTTCACTGGCCTGATCTATGAATCTATCTGGAGCCATTATCTAAAACTCTTTCTCGGTCATGCGGCCTACGCGCAAACGCTGGTCCTGGCTATATTTATGGGCGGTATGGCACTGGGCGCCTGGATCAGCAGTCAATACTCCACACGCTGGAAAAACCTGTTCTTCGCCTACGCACTGGTCGAGTTTATTATTGGTATTGCAGCTATTCTCTTTCATACCGTCTTCGACCAGACAATCCAGTATGCCTATAATCAGGTCCTGCCCGGTCTCGACACTGTTTATGGTGTGACACTTTTCAAGTGGTCATTGTCTTCCTTACTGATTTTACCGCAATCAATATTACTGGGAATGACCTTCCCATTGATGAGCGCCAGTATTATCAGGCGTTTCCCACAAACGCCCGGTGCCCGTATTGCCATGCTGTATTTTTCAAACAGTATCGGCGCGACGATTGGCGTAATTGTCAGCGGCTTTTTCCTCATTGATTACGTTGGCCTGCCCGGCACTATACAGATCGCAGGCGTCATTAATATTTTACTGGCATTACTGGTATGGCTGTTAATAAGAAACAATCCAGCAGCGGAAACAGAAACATTTCCTGAGAAAGAAAAAACGCTTAAACCGGTTTTTTATGCCGCCCTGTGTCTCGTTGCCTTTCTGACCGGCACGGCATCTTTTATATATGAAATAAGCTGGATCAGAATGCTCAGCCTGGTGCTGGGTAGTTCAACTCACGCCTTTGAACTGATGTTAAGCGCGTTTATTCTGGGTATAGCGCTCGGTGGGCTTTGGATAAAACGCCGCATAGATTCATTCAAGAATACAACCCGGGCGCTTGCCAATATCCAGATTATCATGGGCATTCTCGCGCTACTAACGTTGCCGTTATATGGAAACACCTTCGAACTCATGCAATGGATACTGAAGGTAGTGCCGCGCACTGATTCTGGCTACTCTGTTTTTAATCTTTCCAGCCATGTCATCGCCATGTTAATTATGCTGCCAACGACTTTTTGTGCCGGCATGACACTCCCGCTTATCACTTTTTCCTTAATAAAAAAAGGTGGCGGCGAGAAAAGTATCGGGGCAGTTTATGCCGCAAATACATTAGGTGCGATTGTCGGTATCTTTTTTGCCGTACACATTGGAATGCCGGTGCTTGGCTTAAAAGGTTTAATTACTTTTGGCGCCAGCATCGACATTTTGATCGGTATTACATTATTAGTCTGGCTCACAAAAATTAATGTCTCAGCCTTCCCGGTCATTCGAACTGCTGCAGCACTACTGGCAATCGCGGCAGTATTACTCTTTGTTAATCTTGACGCCTATAAAATGGCATCGGGCGTCTATCGTCTGGGCAACATCCTGTCACCGGACAAATTTGACATTATTTTTCATAAAGATGGCAAGACGGCAACGGTTGATTTAACGCAAGGCCACGATGGCATAGTTGGCATTCGCACCAATGGTAAGGTAGACGCGAGCATAAACCTGCTAGACAACGGATTTCACACTGCAGATGAAGCCACAATGGTTTTAGCGGCTGCGATCCCACTAGCGATCAACCCAGCCGCCACAACAGCGGCCAACATTGGCCTGGGCTCCGGCCTAACGACACACACACTGCTGTCATCCAGCTCGATCGAGTCAGTCGATACCATTGAAATTGAAGCCGCCATGGTGGAAGCAGCAGAAATTTTCCGCCCAAAAGTCGAATTGGCCTACACCAGCAATAAGGGCCGGATACACATAGACGACGCAAAAACATTTTTCTCTAATCACAAGAAAAAATATGACATCATTATCTCCGAGCCATCCAACCCCTGGGTCAGCGGTACCGCCAATCTGTTTACAACTGAATTTTATCAGCATGTAAACAACTACCTGGAACAGGATGGCCTGCTGGTACAATGGATTCAGTTATACGAGATAGACTTCAATCTGGTCACCAGCGTATTAAAAGCCTTGTCTGCAAACTATACTGACTATCAAATATTTGCCAGCAATACGAGTGACATCCTGATTTTAGCCCGCAAGGAAGGCAAGCTCGCATCACTTGACCCGGACATATTCAAACAAACCAGGCTTGCCGGAGAACTGGCACAGTTAAATTTTCACAACATTCAGGACCTGGAGATCAGAAGAATCGCCAGTAAAAAAATACTGGACCCTTTGCTTCCCACCTATGAAGCACCTGCTAATTCTGATTATTATCCCTACCTGGATTTAAATGCAGCTCATGCCCGCTTTCTGAACGCCGACGCACTGGAGCTCATCGAGTTGGCCAACTTCCCATTACCAATATTAGAAATGCTGGACGACAAGACATCTGCCAATATTGAAACAAATATAAGTGCAAACCCTTATTTTCCGAAAACAGAAAAAACGGCAACCGCCTTTAATTTTCTTAATTTACTCACGCAAGAGGATTTCCAGGCAAGCACAAATTTATCCAGACAGTTCATCATGTATACACAAATGGCTGCGCCCGTAATACGGGATTGTGATGCGGACACCCATTTTGGTTTCTGGCTGGAAACCTTATATAACAATGTTGCTTTAACGGTGATGCCTTACCTGACCCGGAATGAACTTGACAGAATATGGCGCAATTTTGAATCCGATAATTGCTGGGAGAGCCTGTCCAACATACAACAGCTATGGATCACATTATTCAGGGCAATTTCAAACAGAAATGCTGCCGAAATGGCAAGTGCCGCATCCAGCTTGTTAACTGTCGATCATACAGCGATAAGTTATAATCTTTCTGATGGCCAACGAAAGTATTTGTTGGCAGCGGGAATTTTAGGGTATCTGGCATTAAACGACAAACGAAATGCCAGACAACTTTGGGAACATAATGTCCAGAGTGCGTATAAAAATACCGAACCTGGTTTTGCGATGAAAATTCTTCGTGCGCATTCCGTGAATCAGGAACAAGAAGATATTAAACAGTAGAAACCCGGCACACAAGATGTGAATTAGCGCGCAAAGCCTGAAACCCAGAAGCCTGATATTATCATCCCATTCAACAACCAGCAGCTCTACTGACAAAGCATAAAATAATTCATTTTCGATTACGCAGTTAAAAGCTCGTTAATTTTACCTAACAAACGTTCAAACTCTACAGGCTTGGTATCATAATCATTACAGCCTGATGCCAGACCCTTTTCTCTATCACCCGCCATTGCATGCGCAGACAAACCGATAACAGGAATTAAAGCTGTATTACTATCGGCCTTGATCTTCCGGGTTGCTTCCCAGCCATCGAGAACAGGTAAACTCATATCCATAAGGATCAGATCCGGCATCTCAGCAGTCGCTTTATTCACCGCCTCCTCCCCATCTACCGCGATAATAACTTCAAAACCTTTTCTTTCCAGGCGCCTTGATAACATGTCCCTGTTCATTTCATTATCTTCTACAAGAAGTATCCTAGACATAAATATTTCTCCAAAACTTTAAATGACAATAAAAAACTAATTCACTACTATAATAATATTACTATTCATTTCTGCATTATAATGTAACTTATATTGACGAGATTGCAATGTCACTCCTCTGTGTCCTCATAAAAGACCCGCACCCTCTTAAATTCATCTTCCATATCCAGAAAAGCATCAACAACATCCGGATCAAAATGTGTCCCACTACTGGAGATAATAATCTCCCTGCCCTTGTCATGTGAAAATGCATCTTTATAACAACGCTTGGATGTGAGGGCATCATACACATCACCCAACGCAAGTATACGTGCAGGCAGAGGTATATTTGCGCCCTCCAGACCAGCAGGATATCCCGAACCATCCCATTTTTCATGATGGCCACCCGCGATAGCGATACCCATACAAATAAAATCATTGCCCGGATGTTGTTTATCAACTTCCAGCAAAGTCTGTACACCGATAGTCGTGTGTGATTTCATAACGACCCATTCTTCAGCTGTCAACTTGCCCGGCTTTAACAACACGTCGTCAGGAATACCCACTTTCCCAATATCATGCAATGGGCTTGCCGCATAAATATCATCAACAAATTTTTCATCAATCGCATGCGCAAATTTTTCCGTTGTGCTCAGCTTTTGTGACAATATTTTACAATATTCCCGCATACGCTCCAGATGCTCACCCGTTTCCGTATCCCTGGACTCCGCCAGCTTCGACATCGCAAATATTGCTGCCAGCTGAGTTGATGTAATTTCCTTGACCTGTTCCCGCACCTGGTCTTCCAGATGTAAATTATACTTTTCAATATTTTTTCGGTATTCCTGCTCTTTATCATATAAAGCTTTCTTTTCCAGACAGGCATTGATACGCGCGTTCAACAGCACAGGATTAAATGGCTTGGTAATATAATCATCTGCACCCAAATCCACGCAACGTACAACACTCTCTATCTCATCCAGGGCGGAAATCATAATCACGGGGATATGGCGTAGCTTGCCATCTTCTTTCATTTGCTCCAGAACCTGATAACCGTTGACCTCCGGCATCATTATATCCAGCAAAACCAGGTCATAATCGTTTGCCCCGATCATATCCAGCGCCTGACGACCATCCTTAGCCAAAGAAATATTATAGCCCTGACGATCAAGACGACGAGACAGAAGGTCTCTATTCATCTCATTATCATCCACAATGAGTACCGAACGTACTGTATCTTTCATAAACTTACACCTGCTTTTCTTCGTTTAAGTAACACTCAACCATTATCATAAAATTCTTTTCTAATTAACGCCCGCATTGCAACTGCATTACAATTTTTCATACCTGACTTTTTTCGTTTCAAATAATCGGCTTTCATTTTCCTGATTTAAAGTTTTTTCACTGGCAGGCCCTGCATGACCAGACACTCTGTCACCACCCACTCCGCCATTCGTTATTACCGTCTGTATCTTCTCAGCTGGCATTACAGATTGTTCAGTTTCTCCATTACCTTCCATCTCCACCGGCAGCCTTAAATTAAACCTTGTCCCAATACCAAGCTTACTTTCTACTGTTATTTCACCACCCATCGCCCGGCTGAAACCCTGGCTAATAGCCAGACCTAAACCGGTTCCTCCATACTCCCGTGTCGTTGAGGCATCAGCCTGAACAAAAGCCTGAAACAGCTTACCCAATTGCTCCTCACCTATTCCAATTCCAGTATCCTTGACCATAAAGTTAAACCAGTCCTTACCATCTCCTACAGCATGATTCACTGTCATTTCAATTTGTCCTTGATGCGTAAATTTTCCAGCATTACTAAGAATATTTTGTAACACCTGTCTCACTTTCATTTTATCTCCACGCATCAATCCGATATTTTCATCACAACGGAGCACAATGTCATTACCATTTTTTTCAATCATTGGCCTGACAGTAATTAATGCATCCTGAATAACCTGATACAGATCAAACACCTCGATATACAGCTGCATCTTACCGGCTTCAATCTTAGAGATATCCAGTATGTCATTAATAAGGGATAGCAAATGCTTACCAGATGAATGTATTTTCCTCAAATCAGGATCATATATTTCATGCCCACCTTCCAGCACTTCCTCCTGCAAAATTTCACTGTAACCAATAATTGCATTTAATGGAGTTCGTAGTTCATGGCTCATATTTGCCAGAAACTGACTCTTCGCCTGACTTGCTGACTCGGCTTCCAACTTGTCCCTTAAAGCGGCCTCAACCGCTCTGTGTTCTGCAATCAATTCACCATCACGCTGTTTTAATCTCTCAAACACTGCATTTATCGCGCTCCATACTTTTTGTATTTCGACACTGACGCCTTTCCTGGGCACTGGTAAACGATGATATTCCTCCAGATCAATTACATTCAGGCCCTGTGCCATTATTCGCAATGGTTTCAACAAACCAGATACAAAACGTTGCACCAATAACAAAATTAGCGCGATTATCCCGATTGCCCACAACATTTGTTTTCTGGTGTTATTTATCAACTCCTGATAAAAACGCCCATTATAAAAAACCTGTAATGTCCCCAGCATTTCCTGGCTTTTCTTTGAGAAAATTGGCGTTTCAACCTCAAACTTCACACCTGACTTGTCATGCCCATCATTTCTTTTTTCAATCACTCGCCCATCAAACAGCTCCAACTTTAACTCGGTAATCAATGGCCAGCCACTTTTCTCATCCGTCAGCAATATAAGTTCGTTTGTCAATCTATCCAATTTCTGCGCATCCTTCTCATCAAGGATACTTTCAAATATTTGTGAGTAATACGAAACAAGTAACTCGGATTTTGTTTGTTCGCCATTATAAATCATGGTTACAATCGTGGACGACCAATAATAATAAATTGCCGCAGACACAATCAGCACCAAAAACATAAATGCAATTGTTATACGTGTCGTCAGTCGTTTAAAAAAATCATTCATAACGTTTCGATACTTTCAATAATTTCTTGAGAATATTTACCTTGGACGCATTTAGTGTATCAATATTAAAATACGGCCTGACCCGGTTACCTATCGCGACTCCAACTGTCGCACCTCGCTCAACATCACCCGCGTAAGGTGAAAAAACCATTATCTGCTCACTCACTCCCACTCTCACAATCTTATCAAACTGGGTTTTATCCAGTCGCTCAGTTATAAATATTGCTGCGGAACGCTCTGTAAATATCAAACTGACATCCCTTACATTTATCACAACAACCCTGACCGGCTTGCCCGCTATATTTGTCACCTTATCCTTGAGTAACTCGGATAGCGCCTCTGCTCTGCTCTTATTGTTATCGTAAACAAACAAAAATCTTACATCATTATCCCGGGGTAACTTGGACTCCAGATCCTGGTCGACAGCAACAATTTTAGGGAAAATTGCCAGCGAAATTTTTATTCTTCGCTCTTCCAGCTCATCAGAATAAGATGGAGCCAGATAAAGCAATAAAACACAAAAGACACTTATCGCCTTTATGCTTAGTTTATTGTTTAAATATTTCATCATCACTAGCGTACAATAGTTCAACTACGTCTAGAATTTATACGCCAGACTCGTCCACCATTCCCTACCAGGTTGCGGATAATCATTCACATATGTATTTATTGGCGCAGGATAGAATATATTATTATCAAACAAATTATTGACACCAACACGAAGTGTCAATTGATCAGTCATGAGATTAAAAAAACTGGCTGTGATATCTATCGTATTTAAACTTTCCAGAGCACTCCGTGTATCCACTGCCGCGCGATCTTTTTCTCCGGTAAACCGATATTGACCATTCAATGAAAAATCATTTAATGGCTGATAGATCACCCCAACGTTTGCCATGACATTTGCAATTTCAGAAAAATCAGCATTATTAATCTCATCGGAAACTTCTACAAACGATACATTGGCATCAAGTTTTACGCTTTTACCGATTTGTCTGACATATTCAAACTCTATTCCTGTCTGTCGCGCTTTTCCTATATTCTCAAAAGTAACAGGTGCTGAAGCACTCCCACCAATAAGATCCTCCAGATCAGCAGTAAACCAGGTGATTCGACTGATGGATACTCCGTCATTGTAGACATAGCCAACTTCAAAACTTTTAATTGTTTCAGCCTGAAGATCTGCATTGCCATTAACTATGGGATTGTTTTGCGAATAAAGCTCAACAAAGGTGGGCGGCCTGAAAGCCTCTGCATACTGGGCCTTTAATGTTTGGTGATTACCCAGATGATAAACTGCCGACAGACGCGGTGACGTATTACTGCCAACATCATCATAATCATCAAACCGAATACCCGCTGTGATGTTAAATGACTCTGTAATGAAATATTGGTCTTGCACAAACAGACCAATTATTGATCGACTGTTATTTTCAGTCATCCAATTAGCATTTCCGGTAAATTTTTGTGGCGGGTCAAGAATGATTAATTGTGGAGGCGGTGCAGGATTTGGAACAGCATTACGATGAATATGTGTATCACCTTGCTCTATACGTGCGTAGTCTATCCCCCAAAGTAGATCATGGTCCCCCAGATCAGGGAAATGCATTTCATAACCCACATAATATTTGTCTTCTTCATAATGCGGCGTCGCCAATACGCCATCAGAGAAAACACCGGGGGTGCCGTTAGGAAAACTACCTGGAAAGCCTGCCGGAAATACCATCTGGTCAGTTGCCTCAAATTCAAAACTGGCCCAACCTGCTTTCAGTTTTGATGTTACCGAATCACTAATTTTAATTGGCGTGGAAAATTCAAATACCTGATTGTCTGCTTCCCTGATAACACCGGAATTTGCATCAGGCAAATTATTTGCCGCTCCAAAAAAACTGCCGAATCCACGGTGTGTTTTTTCACCCGTAAATGTCATGCCCTTGTAATCGATTTTAAATATCGCAGCCAGATGTTCCTCATTATCATTAACCGGACCCGGTGAATTTGAAATCCCTTGCAATGGCGTACCAAATAATGCATCTTCACCCGCGAAAACGTTATCCGGATCAGATTCTGAAACCGAGACATTCAGACTGACTGCAAAATCATTTTCCTTGTCCTTGTGTACATAAATACCCCCCAGCATACGGGAATTCAGATCACCGACACGCGCAAATACTTCTGAGTCAGTGTCTTTTGTGATCACATCAATCACACCGGCAAATGCAAACTCACCATGAATGGTCGACCCTGGCCCACGAATCACCTCAATACGATCAACCTGCTCGATGGATATTCCATTCAATTGTGTTTGCGCTGCAAACGTATTATTAAACCCAATACCGTTAATCAGCACTTTCACCTTGCCTGAGCCGAACAACTTACCCAAACCACGAAAAATTAATTGTGTCTGACCGTCACCAGCAATATTCAGATCAACACCTGGTACAAGTTTTAATGCATCAAACACATTAGCAACACCCTTTGCCAGCAAATCTTTACCATGTAAAACGGTCACCATACCGGGCACAAAATCGATATTCATTTTTGTTTTTGTTGCAATCTCTGTTTCCTTGCTTAATATACCCAGCAAGTCCTCCATGGCACCCTCTGACTCATCTGCTACAGCCAACTGACTATTTTTATTTTCACTCTGGCCTGTCACAGGCTCGGATAGCGTTGCCGCAAAACTGTCATGCGAACCTGCCAACACACTTAATTGCAGTATCAAACTACCGAACACAATTTTGTTAACCAGGTGGTGCATCTTTTTAATTTTGTATCTCATTTTTTAAACCCTGCTTGATTCCAGATCAGATATTTTCTATTCTTTTAAACCAACAAACCGCATGTAGTCGTAAAACATCTAAATGCGATTAAACACGCGTTTGTGATTCCGTTATTTTTATAGCCAGATCGGCCTGCCACTTCAGATTACAAGTACTTGTTTCCTAGGAAGTTATGTCGGAATAAACCTGCAGAACTTTAGGTACACTTGTTGAAATGAATTTATTGAGTTCAAGAACAGCATGTTCCATGCTATTTACGTCCATCAGGGGCTTGCAAAGCCAACTAAAACTGTATTTTTCTACTTATTTTGGGGGATATATCTGAAATCGGCCTGTTTTTACATTTTCAGAGGTTTTATGATGCCCTGGGAAACGTAAATCTGATCCTTTTTTATACGACCCGAGGGAACAATCTTTCATCGTTTGTATGTTTATACGTTTAATCGCTATACTCGCTTGCTTCGTTACAGCAATATCACCAGCACTGGCGCAAAAGACCAATAAACTGGCGAACAATTTGCATGTACAGCACACACTTTTAACCTGATAATTAATTGGTAATCATTATGACCGGAACCCGATTTTGCCTTGAAGTTCAACCAGTTATACCCGAAAAACTGAAAGGACTAAATGAAATTGCAAACGACTTGCTCTATAGCTGGGACCGTGAAGTACGCCGTCTATTTATACGCCTTGACCCGGATTTATGGCAAGAGGCAGGTCATAGCCCGAAAGTGTTTTTACGCCGGGTTGCCCAACAACGCCTTGATGACGCGGCTGAAGACCGAAATTTTGTGGAAGACTACCATCGGGCAATGTCTGCCTATAACACCTACCTGGCAGAAGAAATTGATTATGGCCTGGATAAATTTCTCAATCCCGAGGAAGACCTGGTCGCCTATTTTTGTGCTGAATTTGGATTACACGAAAGTGTCCCGATTTATTCCGGTGGACTGGGTATCCTCGCGGGTGATCATTGTAAAGCGGCGAGTGACCTGGGTATTCCTTTCATCGCCATGGGCATGCTCTATCGACAAGGTTATTTTCATCAGACTATTGACGTCAACGGCAAACAGGTTGCTCATTATATTCAAAGTGATTTTGATGATTTACCAATCAGCCCTGCACTGGATTCAAGCGGCAAAGAGCTGCATGTCAATATTGACCTGCCCGGCAGACAGGTCATGATAAAAGTATGGCAAGCAAAAGCAGGGCATATCACAATTTATTTGCTCGACACTGACCTGGAAGTTAACAGCGAACAGGACCGCCGAATAACCTATCAGTTATATGGCGGTGACAGCCAAATGCGTATCCAGCAGGATATTGTACTGGGTATTGGTGGCATACGTGCGATACGCGCACTTGATATCGCACCCACCGTTTGGCATATAAACGAAGGTCATTCAGCATTTCAAATTCTGGAACGCTGCCGTGAGCGGGTTCTGGAAGGTTTTGATTTTGACAGCGCACTTGAATTGACAGCGGGCAGCACCGTTTTCACAACACATACGCCTGTCGCAGCGGGCCACGACATTTTTGAACGCGAGCTGATTGAACCCTACTTCTCCAGCTTTATCACAAAACTTAACATCGAAAATGACGCATTTTATGCAATTGGCGCGTGCCCTAACAACCCGGGCGGCTTTAACATGACAACCCTGGCGCTGCGCGGCTCACGTTTTCATAACGGTGTCAGTCAGATACATGGTGACGTCGCAGCAAATATGGAAAGTTATGTCTGGCCGGAAATACCACCGGATGAAAACCCGTTGAGATACGTAACCAATGGTGTTCATGCGCAGACTTTTCTCGCCAGAGGCTGGTCAAACCTGTTTGACATGCAATTTGGACGCGAATGGCGTAATGAAATGCTCAATGCCCCTTATTGGGAACGCATCGAAGACATACCGGATCACAGTTTCTGGAGCCAGCATCAATCTCTGAAATCTGATCTACTCGAAGTTGTGCGCAACAGTGCAATCTTACAATACCGCAGAAACGGCTGTAGTGAAGCACAAATCGAACGACTCACCCAACATTTGTCACCACATGATACCGACATACTGATACTCGGGTTTGCACGCCGTTTTGCTACATATAAAAGAGCCAATTTGATTTTTTATGATCTCGAACGTCTGAGAAAAATACTTAACGACACTGATAGACCTGTTTTGCTTATTTTTGCCGGCAAAGCGCATCCAAACGATGTCCCCGGGCAACAATTAATACAGATGATTCACGAGTACTCCCGGCGCCCCGAATTTGAAGGAAAGGTGATTTTACTTGAAGGTTATGATATTGCGCTGGCACGCAAACTGGTCACCGGTGTCGATGTCTGGCTGAATACACCGACCTACCCCCTGGAGGCGAGTGGCACATCAGGTGAAAAGGCTGGTATCAATGGTGTATTAAACCTGAGTGTACTCGATGGCTGGTGGAACGAAGGTTTTAATGGTGAAAATGGCTGGGGCATTACGCCGCATGGACCCCAGTTTGATGAACACTACCGTAATCAGGAAGAAGCCAAGGACTTGCTTAATATACTGGAAAAACAGGTTATTCCACTTTATTACGATCGTAATGGCTACGGTTTTTCCGAGAGCTGGGTGAAAATGTCCAAGGCTTCAATGAAGTCGCTGATCCCCCATTTCAATTCACAACGTATGGTACGGGATTATATAGAAAGTTTTTATTATCCGGCGACAACACAACGGAAAAAACTGACTAAAGATAATGGTGAACCTGCCCGCAGACTATCCAAATGGAAAAAGAAAATTACCCGCACCTGGCCCAAGGTTGCTATTCGAAAAATTTCTGAAACATCAAAACAAATCCAGTCAGGCAACGCATTACCTATAAAAATCGCGGTTAATCTGCAAGACTTGTCAGCAGATGACATTATCGTAGAGTGCCTCGTTGGAAAAGAAAATCAGGCAGAAAATTTTATACTGCACAAGCATTACATCTTTGAAGCAAAGGAAAAAAATGGTCAGAATGAAACTATTTTTGAACTTGATCTGAACACAGACCTGCCGGGTTTACAGTTCTTCAAAATACGCATGTACCCGTCTCATGACTTGTTAAGTCATCGCTTTGAAACAGGATTGATGAAGTGGGTATAGAATAAAGCAGAGGAAAGGGGAAAGATAACAGGGAACAGGAATCTACCTGATCGCAATATTTATCTTTTCCCTTTACCCTGCTATCTTTTCTCTGCTCTTCCACACTGCTCTACCAGAAGCCGGATCTTTTTTGCCAAACCCTCTTCCACCTGATCCCACGAAAATTGCCAACGCCAGTTTGTTTCCGAGGTGGTGCCAGGCACATTCATTCGATGTGCTGAGTCGAGCGCCAATACATCCTGCATGGGTACAACAGCCAACTCGGCTATCGAATTAAATGCTGCTCTGATCAATGACCAGGGCATCGGCTCATCAGGACAGGCGAGATACTCCATTACACGATTCTGCTGATCCTCTGGCAGTGATTCAAACCACCCAAGCGTCGTATCATTATCATGTGTGCCCGTATATACAACGCTATTGGGTTCATGATTATGAGGCAAATACGGATTTTCATTATTCCCGTCAAATGCAAATTGAAGAATCTTCATCCCGGGAAACCCGTGATGCTCCCGAAGTGCAGTCACTTCTGGCGTGATTAAACCAAGGTCTTCTGCAACAACCGGCAGTTTTCCAAACGTTTGCTCAAGTACCCGGAACAATTCCTCACCTGGCCCCTTTACCCAATGGCCGTCCATCGCCGTTTCACAATCTGCTGCAATTTCCCAGTATGCCTCGAACCCTCTAAAATGATCTATTCTGACCAGATCAAACAATTCCAGCTGGGTACGCATACGATTCACCCACCATTGATATCCCTCTTCGCGCATAAGCTGCCAGTTGTACAAAGGGTTTCCCCAACGCTGTCCCGTTTCGGAAAAATAATCCGGCGGCACGCCGGCCACAACCAGAGGGCGACCATCTTCATCCAGAAAAAACTGATCCCTGTTTGCCCAGACATCTGCGCTGTCATGAGCAACAAATATCGGCACATCACCAAACAATAAAACGTCACGTTCATTCGCATATTGACGAAGCGCATGCCATTGATTAAAAAAAACATATTGCTCAAACAAGACCTGCTGAATCGAATCTTTTATCTGCTTCTCAGTTTCTTGTCCTGCCTTGTCAGAACTGACACCAGCTTTATCTCCAAAAAAAGAACCAAAATCCACCTGCTTGTCCCGAAAAGCCGCTGGCCAATCAATCCAGTGCGTACCAAACTGCACTCGCAAAGCCTGATACAAGGCATAATCTTCAATCCAGTAACTATTCTGAACAACAAATTCATCAAAAGACTTTTTATCAGTCGCACCGACCTGCTTGAAAAATGTTTCTTTTGCTTCCTTTAGACGGGCATTGCGGTATTCATGATAATCAGCGAACCTGCTATCTTCTTCCTGCTGGTCAAGCCATCCCTGCTCATTTAATAAATCGAGACTGATCATTTGTGGGTTACCGGCATGTGCCGACAGACTATTATAAGGCGAATCATCATCATGTGTTGGCGCAAGCGGTAATGTCTGCCAAACAGTAATTCTGCTATCAACCAGGAAATCAACAAACCGATATGCGTTTGGACCGAGATCACCGAAACTCTGCCCAGGCAAAGAAGTAGGATGCAACAAAATACCAGCGCGACGATGGCCCAGAAATGATTCTTCTTGTTTATTCACAACGTTTTTTCACGCTCATTACTGTCCAGCTAATTCCTGTTTTTGCAGGGTGCGCATTTCAGTTTATGCCCGAAGGGTACACCATTGAGGTTAATGCCTGGTACTCGCCTCTTGATCTCACCGCAAAGACGCAAAGAAAGATAAAAACCGGGTTTTAAAATCTAAAAAACCTTCGCTTCCTTTGCGCCTTTGCGCCTTTGCGGTGAATAACATATTTTAAACATCTGCCTATTCCATACAGATACCAGGACGAGGCAGCACGCTCTGTGGTTCAAGTTCTCTAGTCAGAACCCTTGCGCATCACACCGCCCGTTTGAGGTGTACCACCGCCATGGGTAAAAACATGGGTCAAATATTCAGGGGGCGTTTCACCAATCAGGGTATAAAGACTGCTCAGGTGCTGACGAAACAAGTATTCAAAGTCACTGACAGAGTCTCCCGGATTATAATCGCCAAACCACCAGAACCAATCCGAGCCTTCACAAATCGCAAGTTGATACTCTGCTCGTGTAAGCTGCTCACCGGACAATCGTTGCGAGGAAATCACACGATCAAATACACGTTTTGCATCTCCCAGCATATCCCAGCCCCGGTTCTTGTCCTTATCACCTATCCAGGTAGAAAATGAACCATAGACCCAGCTACCCGCAACCATCCCGGGCAACGATTTTACGTCGGCCCCATCATCCAGACACTGAGAAAAAGTGGTTAATTCCAGTTTCGGATGCTCACATAAACGCGCATATAATGCATCAAGGAAATAATAGCCATTTTCAGGATAATGCTCCCAGGCATTCTCGCCGTCGAGAATAATTGAAATAACACTATCAGACGGATCGTTTAATGAGTCCGCGATGTTCTCCAGATGATTCACCATATTTGCAACTGCGTCATCAGCATGCCAGGTGGAATAGGTAAAACCAATCAAATCCGAAAGACCATCATCACGAAAAAAACAGGCCGTCTGTGAATCCGCAATTCGATAGGGATGATATAACACATGGTGTTCTGCGGTTTCGTTATTTGCGTCTTCGCCCGAAGATTGCCCATACTTGCTAAAACTCTGACGAAACACATTTTCACCACTGGCAGTCCAGCGAAAACCATGTTCACCCAGTATTTTCATTGTTTGTGTGCTGACACCCCCTTCCGAAGGCCAACACCCGGTGGGCGCTGATCCAAAATAATGCCGGAATGTCTCAATCCCTTTTTGAATATGCCAATGCACTCGCTCCTCTCCTCCCGGATACTGGTCCAGTTCAGGCAGAGATATATCTGGCATAGATTCTCGTGCACTTTTTATATCCAGCATCAGGGGCACAATAGGATGGGCATAAGGTGTCATTGAAAGCTCCACCTGTCCATTTTCCGACAATTTTTTATAACGCCCTATCACACCCGATAACAGCTCACCTATTATACTGACCAGGATTCGACGATCATCCGCTTCATAATTGAATTCCTTCTCAATGAGCGCTTTAATGCGTTCATCATCACGTCGAACTGTTTCTCCTATCCAGGCCAGGTGATACCAAACCAGTAAATCAATTAAATACCGTTCGTCGATATAACGCATCATTTCCGGATTTTGCGAAAAAATATTCGCCATATCAGCCAGATGTCGATAAGCAGGGAAACGATTTATAAAACGTTCTTCATGCACCCGAAGGCAGGCCTTCATCAAGGACAGTTTTGCCTCTTTCTCTGTTGGAACAAAAGAAGCCAGCGCCGCCAGTAAGGGATCACGGATGGGTGTGCCATCAGCCAGAAAGACTTGTACCTGATTAGCGTAATCATCGATTTGTTCAAGCAGAATGGGGGCAAAATTGACCACCGCCCTGGCGGCAGGCCGCGTTTCCATATGTGCCGCCATATCGACATAATCTTTCATCGCATGCAGATAAGTCCAGGGCAAAAAATATTCCCTGGAAACAGGGTCCTGGTATTGTGGCTGATGCATGTGCCAGCACAACACCACCTTCAGCTTATTGCTGTCTGATTTCTTATTTTCGGATATGATGTTAGCGGACATGATGCAAATTCTGATCCAGCATTTCAGGTGTAATCAATACAACGCCGCCCGGCGACACATGAAAACGTTTGGCGTCTTCCTCAGGATCTTCACCAACGACCGTGCCATCGGGTATATGACAGCCCTTATCGATAACCACTTTTTTCAATTTGCATTGCCGCCCGACTTTAACTTCCGGCAATATGACGGAGTCCTCAATATGAGAATAAGACCCGATGCGGACATTGGAAAACAACAGGGAATGTTTAACTTCAGAACCGGAAATAATACAACCACCAGACACCATTGAATCCACCGCCAGACCACGACGGTCTTTGTCATTGAAAATAAATTTTGCGGGTGGCAACTGTTCCTGGTAGGTCCATATCGGCCACGCATCATCGTACAGGTTTAACTCGGGGGTCAAACCTACCAATTCCATATTCGCATCCCAGTAAGCATCAATCGTTCCGACATCCCGCCAATAAACCTGTTTGTCAGTAACAGGGTCGCGAAAAGGATACGCGACTACATTTGCACCATCGATTGCGGCAGGAATGATATTCATACCAAAATCATGACTTGAGCTGGGAATGTCAGCATCGTTGATCAACTGGCTAAATAAAAATTCTGTATTAAACACATAAATCCCCATTGAAACCAATGCCGTATCATCACGGCCGGGAATAGGATCCGGTTTTGCAGGCTTTTCAGAAAACTCCTTTACCCGGCAATTATTATCAACGGTCATGACCCCGAAGGCAGAGGCCTCCTCTAAAGGCACCTCGATACAGCCCACCGTCATATCCGCATTATGATCAGCATGATGTGCCAGCATGGGACCATAGTCCATCTTGTAAATATGGTCGCCTGCCAGAATCAGCACGTATTTTGGATCATGTGTTCGCAGAATATCAAGATTCTGGTAAACAGCGTCCGCGGTACCCGCGTACCAGCTCTCCTGAATGCGCTGCTGGGCAGGCATAAGTTCTACAAATTCACCAAACTCACCCCGCAGAAAACTCCAGCCCCGCTGAATATGTTGCAATAATGAATGCGACTTGTACTGTGTCAGCACACCAATACGCCGGATGTCAGAATTCAGGCAATTCGATAGCGGAAAATCGATAATGCGAAATTTCCCACCAAAAGGCACTGCCGGCTTTGCACGCCAGGTAGTCAATTGCTTGAGCCGCGACCCGCGGCCACCTGCCAGTATGAGTGCCAATGTATCGCGTGTTAAGCGACTGACGAACCGACTTTCTTTATTACCTTTACCGCTAATCATCAACGGAATCTCCCTGTTATTCCCCTATGAATAATAAACATAAGGCGCCTGAATAAATCGCACAGTAACCAACCAAAACAGTTGTTTAAATCAAAAAACTGAAATAAACAATCTCGCGTAAAACACCAATCAAAAATCACTCTTCTTGTTAATATGATACCATCTATACAGTATCAGGATGAAAGTATTATTAAATGATGCGTGCAAGTCATCGGGTTTGATCAAATACAATTACAGTCTAAATTGGAATCAGGGAAATATGTCAGCTTTAAATACTACAGACGAGAACATGCAACAGGATATCCGCAAAATCCTCGAAGCAAGCCACTACAACCCCTTTTCGGTTCTTGGCAAGCACCCGGCCAGTAATGACACGCAGCAGGAAATCGTACGTGTATTTCTGCCCCGGGCAAAAGAGGTGTTTATTAACAGCGGGAAGCTTGATGCGCAAAACGTGGCATTGGTACGTAGTAACAAAACAGATATTTTCGAATGGCAGGGCAAAAAAGGTGAGATGCCGGACAAATATCAAATTATCTGGCGCGATTCGGACGGCCGTCTGCATCAAACGCATGACCCATATAACTTCCCGGCGCAACTGTCTGATTTTGACATACATTTATTTGGTGAAGGCAAACATTGGCATGCCTACCGGTTTTTGGGCGCACATTCCCATATTGTCGATAATGTAAACGGCACCCTGTTTGCAACCTGGGCACCCAGCGCAGAACGCGTCAGTGTCACGGGTGACTTCAACCATTGGGATGGACGCTGCCACCCGATGCGAAGCCTGGGCAACAGTGGTCTTTGGGAGTTATTTATTCCTGATGTTGAATCGGGCGCACTGTATAAGTTCGAAATACGCAACCGGGACAATCATACTATCCATCTGAAATCAGACCCCTATGGCCAATCATTTGAACTCAGACCCAGTACAGCGGCCATTGTGCCGGCAGAAAGTAAATATAGCTGGACTGATGGCAGCTGGATGGAACAACGTAAAAATACCGATTGGCTGCATAGCCCAATGTCGGTTTATGAAGTCCATCTTGGCTCCTGGCAACAAGACGAACACGGGCGCTTCCTTTCCTATACAGAGCTTGCTCACAAACTGGCAGATTATGTTGAATACATGGGCTTCACGCATATTGAATTAATGCCCATCGCCGAACACCCCCTGGATGCATCCTGGGGCTACCAGACCATCGGTGCATATGCACCTAGCAGTCGTTTTGGCGCCCCTGATGAATTTCGATATTTTGTTGATCATCTGCATGCTCGCGGCATTGGTGTTTTTATTGACTGGGTACCGGCCCATTTCCCCAAAGATGAACATGGTCTGGCCCGATTTGATGGCAGTGCGCTGTACGAACATGAAGATCCCCGCAAAGGTGAACACCGGGACTGGGGGACATTAATTTTTAACTATGGCCGTAATGAAGTTAAGAATTACCTGTTATCAAATGCGGTCTATTGGCTGGAAGAATTCCATATCGATGGCCTCAGGGTCGATGCCGTCGCATCCATGATCTATCTGGATTATTCCCGGGAAGAAGGTGACTGGGTGCCAAATATGTATGGTGGCAATGAAAACCTCGAAGCCCTTGATTTTCTCCGGCATCTAAATGAAGTCACACATGGCCTGGAAGACGGCAGCGTTACTATTGCAGAAGAATCCACTTCCTGGCCACAAGTTTCCAGGCCCACATGGTTAGGTGGACTGGGCTTCAGCATGAAATGGAACATGGGCTGGATGAATGACACCCTGGAGTACCTGCAACAGGACCCAATACACCGGCAATACCATCATGACCAACTGACATTCGGGCTTTTGTATGCCTTTACCGAAAATTTTGTACTGCCTTTTTCGCATGATGAAGTTGTACATGGCAAAGGCTCCATGCTGTACAAAATGCCGGGTGATGAATGGCAGCAATTTGCCAACCTCCGCCTGTTATATACCTACATGTTTACCTACCCTGGCAAAAAGCTGCTTTTCATGGGCACAGAATTTGCTCAAGGCCGGGAATGGGATCATAGCCAGAGCCTGGATTGGTATGTACTCGACTACGAATTACACAAGGGTATGCAATCTCTGGTCAAAGACCTGAACAAAACATACAAGGACCAATCCGCATTGTACCAGTACGATTTTGACTCCCGGGGATTTGAATGGGTTGATTGCCATGATTCTTCACAATCAATATTGATTTACATCCGCAAACATGAAAATGAGTTTATCATCGTCGCATTGAATTTCACGCCGATACCCAGAGAAGGCTACCGAATAGGTGTACCGGAACGCGGCACTTACCAGGAAATCCTCAATTCAGATTCATCCCATTATGGCGGCAGCAATATGGGTAATAGTGGCGAGATAACAACCGAAGACATTCCATGGATGAACCGGCCTTATTCTATTAATCTTACCCTGCCACCGCTCGCAGGTGTTGTATTACGCTATACGTCCTGAACAGTGCCGCAACAATTTCACCAACAATTTTTTTAACAATTTTTTAACAACAGGCAAGCAACATATAAATGCGAAACGTCCTTTTTGCAACCAGTGAAGCTCACCCGTTGATAAAAACCGGCGGGCTGGCTGATGTGTCCGGCAGTCTCCCGCAGGCACTGAACAAACTGAATTGTGATGTCCGGGTTCTTTTGCCTTATTACCAGGAAATAAAAAACAAGCTTGAAAACGTAAAACAAATCGCGCAATTCAGTGTCAGCGGTCATGCCGGCACCATCTCGCTACTGGAAACCCGGCTACCTGACTCAGAAGTGAAAGTATGGTTGATTGATTACCCGAAAGCATTTGACCGCCCTGGCAACCCCTACCTGGATGAACAGGGTTTACCCTGGCCTGATAATGCAGAGCGTTATGCTCTATTTTCAAAAGCGGCGACCTTGATCGCGACTGGCCAGATTATTGCTGACTGGAAGCCTGGAATTGTTCATTGTAATGACTGGCAAACCGGTTTAATTCCTGCGCTGCTTGCACAGCAACCGCAAAAACCGGCAACCTTGTTTACCATACATAACCTGGCCTATCAGGGCATATTTTCCCGGGAAACTTACCTGACCCTGGATTTACCGGATTATCTCTGGTCACCTGACACAATGGAATTTCATAATCAAATCTCATTCATCAAGGGCGGACTGGTGTTTGCAAACATTATCACTACAGTCAGCCCAGGTTATGCCAGGGAGATCCAGACAGCGGAATTTGGATTTGGCCTGGAAGGATTATTAAAACACCGCGCCGACAAATTAAGCGGAATTTTAAACGGTATTGATATGGATATATGGGATCCAGCAAACGATCCGCTTATTGAACAGAATTTTTCTGTAAAGACACTCAAGGAAAAACAGAAAAACAAGACCTCATTGCAAAAAGAATTTTCACTTCCCGTTGAAAACGACACGCCGCTCATTGGCATGGTAGGCCGACTGGTTCAACAAAAGGGAATTGACATCGTTCTGGAGGCCCTGCCCGATCTTCTGCAAGAATCCGTTCAACTGGTTATTTTAGGCACGGGTGAAAAGAAATATGAAAAAGCAATAAAACAGTTTGCAACACAGCACCCGAAACAAATTTCCGCCCTGATCGGCTATGATGAAACACTCGCACATCGCATTGAAGCCGGTGCCGATATGTTTTTAATGCCATCGCGTTTTGAACCCTGTGGACTTAACCAGCTCTACAGTCTGCGATATGGCACTGTCCCTATCGTACAAGGCGTTGGCGGTTTGCTGGACTCCATCGTGGACACTAATACGCAAACACAAAAAAACAAAACTGCCACAGGTTACATCTTCACCGAAGCAACTCCAGACGCCCTGCTGAAAACCCTGAAACGTGCCATCGAAACCTATAAAAAACCTCAAACATGGCGCAGCATTGCACGCACCGGCATGCAGCAGAACTTCAGCTGGGAAGAAAGCGCAAAAAAATATATACAGCTATATGAAAAGGCGGCTACTTTATAACCGCGATCTCTTCCGCAGCCGATCATTCAATTATCAATGATTACATTTTCTTCGTTTCAGATGACACAAAACAATCCTCTCGCCAGACGCAGCCTACCTGATCACAATAACCGCTAACCGCCGTCGCGAAGCAATCAAAGTTCCCCTCTACCTTCTGGATATTTTTTATCAATTCGGTTTTTTTGGATTTCCCTACCTTCAACCCAAAAGAACGGGCCTTTTCACGAACCTGCTGAATATTCACCACAAACTCCTCCCTTATATTTGCGACCTAACAATATGAAATACGCATACCTGACAGGTGGTAATTCAGGGGTCTCTGAAGTGACATGCAGAATACATCAAAGCTTCCCTTCCTGAAGTATAAAAAAAGCGTAGCACAAAATTCCTGTAACAGGCTGTGTGACGCATTTATACCGCTGGCATTACAATTAAAAGACCATAAAAATCTGTTTGTATATACGCAAGCCATTAATGATAAAAAGGAAAAACCCGATACTCTTGTACTGGAATCATTCTTGTAGTTAAATTTGAACTATCCTTATTAAAGGGCAACCGGGAACCATTGCCTTATAAACAAGCAAAACCATCACAAAGGAATACAAAATGAGATTAGCGATAATTGGATTAGGTAAAATGGGCGGCAATATGACACGACGCTTGTGTCGTGGCGACATTGAAGTTGTCGGTTATAACCGGTCCAGAGGTATTATTGACACGCTGGAAAAAGAAGAAGGCATGATCGCGTCAGAAAGTGTGGCAGATGCCATTGGAAAACTAAGCTCTCCCAGGGTCGTCTGGCTTATGCTGCCTGATGGCGACCCCACTGAAAATATGATTAAAGACGTCATGTCAATGCTGAGCAAAGGTGACCTCATTGTGGACGGCGGCAACTCAAACTACCATGACACACAACGCAGGGGTTCAATGCTGGCGGAAAAAGGCATTGATTATATTGATGTAGGGACATCCGGCGGTGTCTGGGGACTCGATAATGGTTACTGCATGATGGTCGGTGGCGAGAAAAAAGCGCTTACCGTATTAGAACCGGTATTAAAGGTGCTGGCGCCTGGCCCTGAAACAGGCTGGGCCCATGTCGGCCCTGTTGGTGCGGGTCACTTCACCAAAATGGTCCACAATGGTATTGAGTATGGCATGATGCAGGCTTTTGCAGAGGGCTTTGCATTAATAAGAGGTAAAAAAGAATTTGATGTCGATCTTGCTGAACTTGCTGAAATATGGCGCCACGGTTCAGTGGTGCGTAGTTGGCTACTGGATCTGTCAGCAGAATCATTAAAAGAAGACCAGTCCCTGGCAGACATTGCCCCTTATGTTTCAGATTCTGGCGAAGGTCGCTGGACGGCAATAGAAGCAATTGATCAAGGTGTCTCTTCACCTGTAATGACTCTGGCACTGTTCATGCGATTTACCAGCCAGGACGAAGAAGGTTATAGCAACCGAATACTGTCCATGATGCGAAATGCATTCGGCGGACATGCCATTAAAAAATCCTGATAACTCCTGATAACAAAAGGCCCCACTATTATGTTGGATCCATGTACATTTGTCATTTTTGGTTCTACCGGTAATTTATCTAAGCGAAAACTATTACCCGCCTTGTATCACCTGGAAGTCGCCAACAGACTGCCAGATGAGATGAAAATCATAGGTTTTGGTCGGCGCGACTGGAGCGATGACCAATGGCGCACTGAAGTCAAAGAAATACTTTCTCCTCAGGTACGCGAAGGTATTGATGAGGCAATATTTACAAAATTCAGCAAGCGCCTGCACTTTTTAAAGGGCGACCTGAAAAACAAGGACTCATTCAAGGACCTGAGTAATAAGATAGAAAACTCAGATGCCTTTCCCAAGAATGTAGTTTTTTATATGTCAATCCGGCCTGCACAATATACCCAGGTTGTTAAAAACCTGGCAAGCGCAGACCTACTACTTGAAGAGCATGGCTGGCGGCGTATTGTCGTTGAAAAACCATTTGGTTATGACCGGGAAAGCGCACAAATGTTGCAACAAAACATGCTGCGTTTTTTAAGGGAAGAACAGGTTTTTCGTATTGATCATTACCTGGGAAAAGGCACCGTACAAAACGTGTTAGTGTTCCGCTTTGCCAATGTCATGATGGAACCATTATGGAACCGCAACTATATTGATCACATACAGATAACCCACTCCGAGACCGTCGGTATTGAAGGCCGTGCTGATTACTTCGATGGTGCTGGTGCGTTACGTGACATGATCCAGAGCCATTTATTACAGCTACTAACACTCGTGACCATGGAACCCCCGGCATCAATGGATGCAGAGTCATTGCGGGATGAAAAAGTCAAAGTACTAAAATCCATACGCCCTATTCCGCAGAATGCCGTACATGCCCACTCTTTTCGCGCGCAATATGCCAGCGGCATCGTTGATGGAGAGAAAGTCCCAGGTTATCTTGACGCAGAAGGAGTTGATGAAGAAAGCGTGACGGAAACCTATGCTGCACTCAAACTTTATATCGACAACTGGCGCTGGCGAGGCGTCCCTATTTATTTGCGTACCGGCAAAAGAATGGCGGAAGGAAAGTCAGCGGTCTCCATACGCTTTAAACATCCACCGCAACAATTATTCAGAAACACGCAAGTTGAACGTCTGAAGCCCGACTGGCTATTATTGGGTATTCAGCCTCACGAATGTGTAAAGATCGAAATGCAGGTAAAAGAATCAGGTCTTGAAATGAAGACACGCACTACCAGTCTCGATGCCAGTTTCCACAAGGAAGGAGACACACAATACGATGCATACGAAGGTCTGCTGCTGGATGTAATCGGCAACGATCATAGTCTGTTTCTACGCTATGACGAAGTTGAGTGGGCCTGGCGAGTGGTTGATCCTGTACTACGCGTATGGGCAACCGAACGTGACTTTATACATACTTACCCGGCGGGCACATGGGGCCCCAAAGAAACACAACGATTATTCGACCATGCCGATCAGTTCTGGCGCCATTCTATAGAACCGGAAGAGTAAGACCCTTTTTACACGGGGTGCACGGGGAAAAGGCTAAAAGATTGTTTTTTACCACGGAGGTCACGGAGAAAAAAGAGAGGATTGTTTCCTTCTTCCAAAGGAAGAAGGAAAATAAATTAAAAAGCTTTTCTCCGTGACCTCCGTGGTAAAACTGGTTCAAGGTTTAGCTCTTCAACCGGGAAGCGGCCAATGCCGCGCCCATCAGGCCGACATTAGGGTTCATCACTACCTTGACCGGCATTTTTTCTAACAACACTGACATCTTGTCCTTGTCGGTAAAAGCCTTAATAAAAATCCCGTCTTTTAGTTTTTCTATGTTTTTTGCCGCTATACCACCTGCTATATACACGCCCCCGGTTGCCAGGCAAGTCAGTGCCAGATTACCGGCCTGGGCACCATACACCTGGGTGAAGATATTAAGTGCCTGCATGGCAAGCGGATCTTTTCCTTGCAGCGCAATACGGCTGATGGCAGACGCGCGATCCTCTTTCTGCAATGCAATCTCCAGTTCGTGTGTTACTTTCGCACCATCAACTGAACATAGATAATCAAAAATATTGCCCAGACCCGAACCGGAGATAACATTTTCATAACCTACCCTGGTCATTTTATTTCTTAAAAAACGGTATAACTCGACCTGCGTCATATCCGTCGGTGCAAAATCTGCATGACCACCTTCGGAGGGTAAAATGTCATAATGGTCCTGATCCCAATACATAATGCCTTCCCCCAAACCCGTACCGGCACCCAAAATTGCACGTGGCCCATGCAGCACCTCCACGCCTTCCTGTAACAGGACGACATCTTCATCCCGCAATGCATCCAGACCATAACCGATCGCCTGAAAATCATTTATCAAGCGCAAGTTAGGAATCACCAGTTCTTTGGATAACTGCGCACCATCCAGGATCCAGGGCAGATTTGTAGTCCGTGCAAAATTATCACTAACGGGCCCGGCCACCCCGAAACAGGCACTGTTTAATATCATGTCTGTCTGTGAGGCAGCATCCTTCATAAATTCTTTTAACAATGGCAAAAAATCTTCGTACGCTTTACTGTCGTATTTTTTTTCATACAAAGTCTTGTAATCATTGGGATACACATCTGCTATTTGAAGAATAGTCTTGGTACCACCGATATCCCCGGCCAATACTCTCATTTAATAATCTCCATACTGAAGGCTATAAGCCCACTTACAAAATCACCCATGATGTGATGTAGACTGTGCTGCCGCGGTATCAATATACCAATCAATATCACCACGTGCTTGTATCATCTGCACAGGATATAAGGGTACAGTAGATTTATCATCAAGCACTTTTGCCAATATTTCTTTTTTATTATCCCCTGCAACAAGTACCGCAATATTACGCGCATTATTAATAACAGGAAATGTCAGACTCATGCGCCATGTCGCCATTTTATCAACATAGACAGCGGATACGAGTTTGTCAGCTTCTTCCAGAATAGTCGTACCGGGGAATAAAGACGCTGTGTGACCATCATCGCCCATCCCCAACAGAACCAGATCAAATTGAACCTGGCCATCATCAGATGCCGGAAGGTTGTTCTTTAACAAACGACTGTATTCTTCTGCCGCTTTTTGGATATCATCGGCATCAGCCGGCATTCGATAAACCTGTGAACCAGGAACCTTTACCCGGTCAAGCAAGGCATCACTTGCCATTTTAAAATTACTGTCTTTATGATCTGCTGGCACTGAACGTTCATCACCAAAATATATATGTGTTCTGGACCAGTCAATACGTTTGGAATAATCAGACGTAGCAAGAAATTCAAATAAGTGGCGAGGTGTCGAACCACCTGATAATGCAATATGAAAACCACCATGCCCGGATATCGCCTGCTCAGACAAGACCCGCCATTTCTCGGCCACCGCCTGACTAATTGAACCAATATCAGACAACACATGGATTTCCTTCATAAACGCCTCCGTATTTATAATCAAACCAATCGCCGTCATCGTGTGCCCGGACAGTGTTAAGTACTAGTGCTGGGTTCTAACTAAAACCGTCATTCTGGTGCATACTGGAATCCAGGCTACCACTACACCCTCTATAACCACGTTACTTTCCACTACGCATGACTGTCGTACCTTATTCGCCCCTGTTTCGCCCCTGTCATCATCCCTGGATTCCGGCATGCGCCGGAATGACGGGCTTAGAAGTTCTAAATGTATCGCCCTTTCAGGACGCTGCTTTAAGCCTTGCCAACCATATAACAAGTTTAGACTATACCTCTGTTTTAAAACGAATTATTTAACAAATCCACCCTTATATTCGTTAATTTAAAACCCGGCATGAGCCTTTTTTACCCTAACGTTTCTTGCGTCCCGGCCGATGACTTTATTAAGGCCAAATCCCCTTTTTATCAACAGGAGCGATGCAGGTGGCTAACACTCAGATAATAAAATTCTTGTTCATGACATGCTGCTTAGCGCTGCTAACGACAGCCAATGTGTGGGCAGACAGTATGTCTGACGCTTCATCAGCCTATAGCAATGGCGACTATAAAAAGGCACTCAAGATCTGGCAACAATTAGCAAACGAAGGGAATTTGCAGTCACAATTCAATATTGCATATATGCATGAATTTGGAATCGAGGTCAAAGAGGATTATAAAGAAGCCATTAAATGGTACACAAAAGCTGCAAACAAAGGTTATGCGCGCGCACAAAATTTTCTTGGTTGGCTATACGAATCAGGCAAAGGTGTTAAACGTGATCGTATGATGGCTCTAAAGTGGTTAAAACTGGCCGCAGATCAAGGCAATGAAGATGCGATTGCAGACCATCGACTGGTAACAAAACGTTACCAACGATCTCAGGCCCGCCAATACAAACAAGCCTTGTATGAAGTATTAAAAGAAGAACTACTGAGATCAGAAGACCGGTATTTAAAAAGCAAGCTCCCTTCCCTGCTGGACGCCGCAAACGATATTTCCTGAATACATCAGGTTAGTGCTAAGTTCTAACCAGGCCCGTCATTCCGGCGCATGCCGGAATCCAGACTACCACTGCACCCTCTAAAACCACATTACTTTTCCACTACGCATGACTGTCGTACCCTGTTCGTCCCTGTCATCATCCCTGGATTCCGACCTACGTCGGAATGACGAGTTTAGTAGTGTTAAGTGTTAGTGCTGAGCGCCTACAAAAACCGTCATTCCGGTGTATACCGGAATCCAGGCTACCAATACACTCTCTATAACCACGCTGCTTTCCACTACGCATGACTGTCGCACCCTGTTCGTCCCTGTCATCATCCCTGGATTCCGGCATGCGCCGGAATAACGGGCCTGATAGTGCTGCTTAGAACTTGTTCATAATATTTCTATATTAAAAATAAACATATGCAGTACAGTCCAAGTAAGATTTCCATCCTAGCTACCCGCTGTTTCTCCAACCCGCAATTAACTAGTCGTCACTACTTATTGATTTACCAGCAATTTACCTACCTACCTTTAACACCAATTTATGCGGCATCGAAGCACGTCCATAGAGTGCTAAATAACATTTATTTTAACATAATGATAAACTGCAATCTGGTTGGGGAACCATGGCAATTGGCAGTACACACAAAAATAAGTCACCGCCAAACGCATCATTCTATATAACAAGAACAGCGAGATAAAAATAGTGTCTCGCGGATCGGGAGGAGAAACCGTCATGAGGATTTTTCTCATGTTTCTGACGTTAGCGACAAGCATGCCAAATGCTGCCCTTGCAGGGAAACTCAGCTTTGTTATCAATGGCAAAAGCTTTCATTCAAGTAGTTCCTATCAGGTAGTTAATACTAATATTAATTACTTGTGTGATTCAGCGGTCCCGCAAAACCTTGACCCTAACCAGATCCCATCAGATTGTCATGAAACAAGTCGTAATGTGACGGCAGAAGAAAAAAAATACAATGAAGATAACAGAGGTTATGGGTTTATCTATGAATTTGACCAGTATAAAAATTTTATACCCTATGTCACTGCCGGAAAATACCTTGATAGCTTCAATACTGACGCCAAATACATTAGCGGCGGCCTAAACAAACGGGTATTGCTCAGCAAAAACCTGGATAATTTGCATTTTAAATATGGTGGTGTGATTACGGTCATACAAAGCCCGTCTTACATAGCAGGTAAACCATTAGTGACCTTCATGCCGGTTATTGGCATAGGCACAGATGCCATCGGCGTTAACCTTTCATATATCCCAAAAATAAACAACGATACAACGCACGTTTTTTTCCTGCAATTGGAAACAACCTTGTCAAAATAAACTCACGTGACCAGGACTATATTCCGCATTATTTCACCGCAAAGGCGCATTTGAACAGGGAAGTTCTTATGTCGCGTGAGCACATGGATGTGCGGAGCGACAAGAACGCAAAGTAAGAAAAAATCTTGAGGTTTTTAAAACCAAAATGATTTCCTTTGCGTTCTTTGCGCCTTTGCGGTGAATAATTTTCTTGTTCTTAAACACTCGCCCGATCAAGTCGACGGTACGATATCGCCTCTGATAGATGTGCTGTTTGGATGCTTTCAGAAGCGGACAGGTCTGCTATTGTACGTGCCACTTTCAATATTCGATGATAAGCCCGCGCAGACAAGCCTAATTTTGTCGTGGCCTGCTCAAGTAACAAACTGTCTTTTTCCTCAAGTTCGCAGAACTCATCAATCTGGGAATTGACAAGTTGTGCATTTGCCCTTCCCGCCCGCTTGATTTGCAGGTCGCGGGTGGCTTCAACGCGGGCTCGCACCTGTTTGCTTGTACTAAAATGTGTTTGTTGTGCATCACTTTGTTTAGCGCCACGCAACACATCGTAGGAAACATTCGGTACTTCAATATGCATGTCAATCCTGTCGAGCAAGGGGCCGGAAATACGGGCGCGATAACGCTGAACCTGTTCAGATGAGCAATGACAGCGCCCACTTGGATGACCCAGGTATCCGCAGGGACAGGGATTCATGGCAACAATAAGTTGGAAACGAGCATTAAATTCAGCCTGGCGTGCAGCACGGGAAATAGTAATCCGACCCGTCTCCAGGGGCTCGCGCAATACTTCCAACACTTTCCTCTCGAATTCAGGTAACTCATCCAGAAACATAACACCGTTATGTGCCAGTGAAATTTCCCCGGGACGAGGATGACTGCCGCCACCCACCAGGGCCACACCTGACGATGTATGATGTGGAGTACGAAAAGGCCGACGGCGCCATTGATCAGATATGATGTCAGAAGAAAAATTTTTGTTACTCACAGACATGATCGCTGCAGTTTCCAACGCCTCCTGTTCTGTCATGGATGGCAGAATGCCAGGCAGACGCGCCGCCAACATACTTTTTCCGGTACCTGGCGGACCAATCATTAATAAACTATGACCCCCTGTCGCAGCAATTTCCAGAGCACGTTTAGCATGATGTTGTCCCCGAACATCTGCCAGGTCTGCTTCAAGAACCCGCGTATTACGCCATTGTGGTGGCACCTGGGGTATCAACAAATGACGCTCATTCAAATGCGCACAAACATCGAGCAAATGACCCGCACCCAGCACTTCAACACCCGTTACTAATGATGCGGTTTCAGCATTTTGGCGCGGCACAATAAGCGAGCGATTCGCGATTCGTGTTTGCATGGCCACCGGCAAAACGCCACGCACCGCCCTCAACTCACCACTTAAAGCCAGTTCACCAATAAATTCATATTGATCAATCAACTTTGCGGGTAATTGTTTCGACGCAACAAGAATACCGATTGCAATAGGCAGATCAAAACGCCCACCCTCTTTTGGCAAATCGGCAGGCGCAAGATTAATGGTGATTCGACGAAGAGGAAACTCAAAATTTGAATTTAATAATGCACCGCGTACACGGTCTTTACTCTCTTTGACCGCGGTTTCCGGTAACCCGACAATAGAAAGCCCCGGCAATCCATTTGATAAATGCACTTCCACCGTGACCAGGGGCGCCTCAACACCTACCAGTGCACGACTATAAATAACCGCGAGTGACATACAGTATTATTTCTCTATTCGTGAACAATACCTGACTATCACCTGCCTTAGCTTACTTCCCGCTTTCTTTTATGCTGTTTTAAGCAGTGAAATTAACCGCAAAGGCGCAAAGAACGCAAAGCAAGATTAATTTTTAAAAAAATAAAGTATTCATGGCTCACTATGATGGTGAGCCACAGTTATTTAGCAAACCGCTCTCAACAGTTTTTAAAATCTAATTGGTTTTCTTTGCGTTCTTTGCGCCTTTGCGGTAAAACAATCTTTCCAGGATGATCAAGCTAACTGTTTCACCATCTTTACCCCGATTCTCGAACCCTGTCATTTCCTGCTTTCATGCTCCAGTTTTGCGACCTGTTTTTCTAATGCTTCAAGTTTTTCACGGGTGCGTTGCAAAACCGCTTTTTGCACATCAAACTCTTCACGCGTGACCAGATCGAGCTTTGCAAACCTGCTTTGTAATATTGCTTTAAAATTTTTCTCCAGATCATGCTGAATATTCCGTGCCCCCGTCGGTATGGCGCCAGCCAGTTTATTCACCACATCATCAAATATCTTTGGGTCAATCACATTTTTTTCCTGTTTTAATTTAATTAAACAAGACCCTGCTTCTGTACTCAGGTCCATAAAGTAACGCTTAATAATATTATACAAGGCGCCACCACCGATACACCACCACAACCCGCACTAAATTGGAGCATGAGAAATTTATCCCTTTCCAATATGGTGCACTGACGGCACTAAAACAATAGCACAAACCAGCTAAGTCTTTATATTTATTAGATAAAGAAAGAGTGGCACAGGGCATGCTATATGGTTAACGAAAATACAATTATAGCCATATATTTCAATCTGCCTTTGATACTAACAATACAAGCAGAAAATACAGGACCCGTTACAGCCCTGTTTGAAATGGTCTTTTTGATGGAGGTGAGAACCGAATGAAACTGGTAACAGCAATTATTAAACCATTTAAGTTAGACGATGTGCGCGAGGCACTCTCTGAAATCGGTGTCCAGGGCATTACTGTCACTGAGGTCAAAGGTTTTGGACGTCAGAAAGGACACACTGAACTCTACCGAGGTGCAGAATACGTTGTCGACTTTCTGCCAAAGGTCAAACTGGAAATCGCGATCAATGATGATTTAAAAGATCAAGTCATCGAAGCCATTACCAACGCGGCCAAAACCGGAAAAATTGGTGACGGAAAGTTATTTGTTTCCACGATTGACGAGGTAGTACGGATACGAACCGGTGAAACCGGTCCGGATGCGGTGTAGAAAAATGATTAATTTTAAATTATTTAGCGTTGGGGAGGATTAAACGTGGAAGCATCAATAGCAGAATTAAGTTATGCCCTTGATACATTTTATTTTCTTGTATGCGGGGCGTTAGTCATGTGGATGGCAGCAGGTTTCTCAATGTTGGAAGCTGGCCTTGTCCGCAGTAAAAATACAGCAGAAATTCTTACCAAGAATATTTCCTTGTATGCCATTGCCTGCATCATGTACATGCTGGTGGGCTATGGCATCATGTATCCGGGTGATGCGGCCGTCAATTCATGGTGGCCAGGACTGGGAAGCCTGCTTGGAACAGCTGACAACGACGCGGCCGCAGTCATAGCCGGTGGCGATGGCGCACCTTACTACTCAAACCTGTCTGATTTCTTCTTTCAGGTTGTTTTTGTCGCCACAGCAATGTCGATTGTTTCGGGTGCTGTTGCAGAACGTATGAAACTTTGGGCCTTCCTGGCTTTTTGTATCCCGATGACCGGTTTTATTTATCCACTGCAAGGTTACTGGAAGTGGGGCGGCGGTTTTCTGGATAGCCTGGGTTTTAACGATTTTGCCGGTTCCGGTGTCGTTCACTTATGTGGCGCGGCGGCAGCATTGGCAGGCGTCCTGTTATTGGGTGCCCGTAAAGGAAAGTATGGTAAAAATGGTGAAATACACCCAATTCCAGGCGCCAACATGCCACTGGCCACTCTGGGTACGTTCATACTCTGGTTAGGCTGGTTTGGTTTTAATGGTGGCTCCGAGTTAAAACTGTCTGATGTGGGTGAAGCCAACGCTGTCGCAATGGTGTTTGTTAATACCAACATGGCTGCTGCAGGAGGTGTGATAGCAGCACTGATCACTGCCCGCCTGATGTTCGGCAAAGCTGATTTGACCATGGCACTGAACGGCGCATTAGCGGGTCTGGTCGCGATTACCGCTGAACCTCTGGCAGGTAGTCCGGGATTATCAACCATTATCGGTGCAGTAGGCGGTGTGCTGGTCGTGTTCTCAATCGTTGGTCTTGATAAACTAAAAATCGACGACCCTGTCGGTGCGATATCTGTCCATGGCACGGTTGGTATGTGGGGCCTGATTGCAGTGGCAATCACAAACCCTGAAGCCAGTTTCAGTGCACAGTTAATCGGCCTGTTCACTATCCTGGCGTGGACGTTTACTGCCAGCCTCGCGGTCTGGTTCATTCTGAAGCTGGTCATGGGAATACGGGTCAGTGAAGAAGAAGAATACGCTGGTGTCGACCTGTCGGAATGTGGGCTGGAAGCTTATCCGGAATTCACCGGGGCAAGTGGGTCAGGTAAGTAACAATAATAAAATAAAACATTTGCAAAACACTCAGGGGCATTCTGTACAGAATGCCCCTTTTTTATTCTTGAAAATACAAGCTATTCCACTAAAACAACATACTTAATTTCCAGGCACCAGCACTCACACACTCACTTGCACTAAACACAACCTGGCCCGTCATTCCAGCGCATGCCGGAATCCAGGGATGATGACAGGGGCAAATAGGGTACGACAGTCATGCGTAGTGGAAAGTACCGTGGTTATAGAGGGTGCAGTGTAGTCTGGATTCCGGCATGCGCCGGAATGACGATATTAGTTTGAACTTTGCACGAGTACTTGACACTTACTCACTATTTCCTACAGCACCTTATGTGTCGCATCACATTTCGGTGCATTGTGCGTTCGTTTACATCCACACAAGCCCATTTTTGTTTTTTCATGGACTTCAAACTCAACAGGTGTGAACTCTGACCCCTGGTGAGAGCCATCACAAAATGGCTGGTTTGCTGATTGACCACAGCTGCACCACCAGTACTTCCCGGGTTCAAGCTCAACAACATAGGGCTTTTTTTGCACACAGGCAGGCTCTGCCATACTGATCTCCTCGAATGATACTGATATAGTCTATGAAAATTTAGTACCATTGTAACCTACAAAACATATAGATGAGTTTCTGCACAGTGCTGCAACTTGAAAATCTGCAAATAATAAAGAGATCGCTGCTTGAAGCCGTCACTTTTTCAATTGATGATGGCGAATGCGTCTGTTTATCAGGCCCTTCCGGAGCCGGTAAAACCTTGTTATTACGCGCCATCTCTGACCTGGATGAACATACAGGCAGTATTTTTTTAGATACCAGGGAATGCCATCGCTATCCAGCAGCCGAGTGGCGCAAACATATCGGTTTTTTAACAGCAGAAAGCTATTGGTGGTTTGATCGAGTAAGTGACCATTACAGCAAAAAACCTGATGATCCGTTACTGGAACGCCTGGCTCTGGTCGGGCTGGACGAATCCATTTTAAATTCACAACCCATCCGCTGCTCAACGGGAGAAAGACAGCGACTCGCATTACTACGACTGTTGCAAAATAATCCCAAAGTCTTGTTGCTCGACGAACCAACATCAAGCATGGACCCCGAAACGGTTACCCGGGTTGAAACATTTATTAAAACCTACGCCGAAAAAAATAACACCGCCCTACTCTGGATCAGTCATGACCCTGAACAAATCAAGCGAGTTTCAGACAGACATGTAAAAATACAACAAAACAGGCTGCTCGAGGTCGCGAACACATGAATGTAATCGCACTGACTTATGTTGATTTAATCATTGCAGCATCCCTGGTATTGGGACTGGCCGGTTTATCAGTTTCATTACAGCTAAATATAAGCAATAAAATTATTATCGCGGCTTTGCGTACCACTGTTCAACTTACCCTGATCGGGTTTGTGCTCAAAACATTATTTGAACATAGTCAGTTAAGCTGGGTGTTATTGCTCTCTCTTATCATGCTGCTCATCGCAGGTTACGAGGTGATGGCGAGGCAGACTCATCGCTTCAAAGGTGCGTGGGCCTACGGCATAGGCAGTTTTTCGATGTTTATATCCTCTTTTACAGTAGCAATTTTTGCATTAACACTGGTCGTTCAACCTGAACCCTGGTATCAACCTCAATATGCAATACCGTTACTGGGCATGTTACTGGGCAACACCATGACGGGAATCGCTCTGGGTGTTAACCATCTCACGTCCACAACGGTTCAACAGCAAAATAGCATCGAAGCGAGACTGCTACTTGGTCAAACATGGAAACAGGCCATCAGTGATATCCAGCGCCAGAGTGTACGTGTCGGTTTAATTCCGATAATCAATGCAATGGCGGCAGCAGGAGTGGTGAGCTTACCGGGCATGATGACGGGGCAGATTTTATCGGGTACGCCGCCACTGGAAGCCGTCAAATACCAGATCCTGATCATGTTTCTGATCTCGGCCGGGACCGGCATGGGCACGATCGCGGCATCTTATTTCAGTGCGCAGCGTTTGTTTGACACGCGTCATCGATTGCGAACTGATCGATTACAAAGTGTTGAAAACAACCGGCAATAACCCGAAACAGACTAAATATTGCCCTGTTTTTACCGATAACAAATATACGGTTTTACTACTTTATTCAAACCATACTGGAGATGGTTATGCGACTGATTCATATAGCTTTATTCTTATTACTTGCCGGTCTCGCCCTGAACAGCCAGGCACGAGAAGTACAAAAGTGGGTCGATAAAGATGGGCAGGTCCATTATGGCGATTATTCTGAAAGTGGTAATGCAAAAACCGTAAAAGTACCCACCGGGCCATCGGTACCCGCAACGGCGCCCACTACAGCAGAGAGTATGGAAAAACGCAGCAAATTTCTGGATGCAAAACAGGAAGAAAGAAAACAACAAAAGGAAGCCCAGGAACAGGCAAAGAAGCAGCAAGCCAAGGCAAAAACGAATTGCAATATCTCAAAGAGCCAATATAGCATGTTAAAAGATGGCGGCCGCCTGGTTACCCATGATGCCAATGGTGAACGTCATTATGTAACTGACGCAGAACGAAATAAACAGATGGCCGAAGCGCAGAAAGCTATTTCCAAGTGGTGTAAATAAAAATAGTGCTAAGTGCTAACTAATTAACCGTCATTCCGGTGCACACCGGAATCCAGACTACCACTGCACCCTCTATAACCACGTTACTTTCCACTACGCATGACTGTCGTACCCTACTCGCCCCTGTCATCATCGCTGGATTCCGGCATGCGCCGGAATGACGAGTCTGGTAGTGCTGAGTAATAGTGCTAAGTGCTAACTAAGAACCGTCATTCCGGTGCATACCGGAATCCAGACTACCACTGCACCCTCTATAACCACGTTACTTTCCACTACGCATGACTGTCGCACCCTATTCGTCCCTGTCATCATCCCTGGATTCTGGCATACGCCGGAATGACGGGCATTATTAATGCTTAGCGCTTGGCACTAACTCCTATCTCAATCATTTATTTAATATACTCGGCAAAAAACTCCGGATAACTTAAAGCCGCACGGTGAATATCACTATTATAATAACGTGTGCTGAATGGTTTATTCCTGACGTCCCCTTCCCTGAATTGCGTTAAAGGCGCTTCAGCACTTGCCATTGTCGCTGACCACCAGCCTGAAGGATAAACACTTTGCGGGAACAACACACTCTGGGTATTTGTAAAACCTGCTTCACGCATCGCAACAACCATCGACTTGATGATATCTCCATGAATCAATGGTGACTCACTCTGTTGCACAACAATTCCACCTGGCCTTAATACCCGCAAGCAATCCTGGTAAAACGGTTTTGAAAATAAACCCTCTGCCGGTCCAATGGGATCAGTACTATCGACTATAATGACATCATAACAGTTATCAGCTGCGTCCCTGACCCACTTTATTGCATCTTCAAAAAAGAACGCTGCACGTGGATCATTATTGGATACACACAATTCAGGAAAATATTTTTCCGACAGGCGTGTGACTTGCTCATCTATTTCAACTTGCTGTACTTTTTTTACATTCTCATGTTTTAAAACTTCCAGCATGGTCCCGCAATCCCCGCCCCCCACGATGAGCACATCTCCGGGAGTATCATGGGTAAACAAAACCGGATGAGAAAGCATTTCATGGTAGAGGAAATTATCCCGGGAAGTCAGCATGACCAGACCATCGATGGTCATTAGCTTGCCATACTGCTGTGTATCGTAAATCGCAATAGTCTGGTAGTCCGTCTTTTCCTCATGCAATTTGCTGTTGATCTTTAATGAAAAAGCAGAACCTGCATCTTCGCAAACTTCTGTAAACCATGTATCATCCAGTATCATTTTCGCCTCAATACGTCGTTATTAATGAAGTACTTAATTACATATTATCGCAAAATTATCAGCAAAACACCTTGGGAACTTCTGATTAAGACAAAATGAACAAGTGGACAATAGAACAGGCCCGTAAAACCTATAATATTCAACAATGGGGTAGTGGATACTTTGATTTAAATGATCAGGGACATCTCATTGCAACCCCTTGCAGCCAACAAACTGCCACGACGGTTGACTTGCATCAACTCGCGGATGAAATAAAAAATACCGGCTTGTCCTTGCCCGTATTAGTCAGATTCACCGATATTTTACATGACCGGGTCAAAGCACTGGACCATGCTTTCCAGCAGGCAATGAAAAAAAATGACTACCAGGGTAAGTTCACCGGCGTTTACCCGATAAAGGTGAACCAGCAGCAAAGTGTTGTTAAGGAAATACTGAATGTCACAGACGTACATGTCGGCCTTGAAGCAGGCAGTAAACCGGAATTAATGGCGGTCCTCGCATTATCCCATAAAAAAGACAGCGTCATCATTTGCAATGGTTACAAGGACCGCGAATACATCCGCCTCGCACTGATTGGCAAACAACTCGGAAACAAAATCTATCTTGTGATAGAAAAAGCATCTGAACTTGAACTCATTATCGAGCAAGCAAAAGCACTTGATATTCAGCCACTCATTGGCATGCGCATCAGGCTGGCTTCAGTCGGCGCGGGCAACTGGCAAAATACCGGTGGTGATAAATCAAAATTTGGATTGTCTTCGACACAAGCTCTCGCGATGATTGAGCGCCTGAAAGAAAGCGGTTTTCTTGACTCCCTTGAACTGCTTCATTTTCATATGGGCTCCCAATTACCCAATATTCGTGACATACAGCAGGGCCAGTATGAATGTGCGCGCTATTTTACCGAGTTACACCGGCTCGGCGTCAATATTCGCACTATCGACGTTGGTGGAGGGCTGGGCATTAATTATGACGGCACGCGTTCACGTAATTTCTGTTCCATGAATTACACTATTGATGATTACGCAAACTGCATCGTAGCTACATTCAAAGACGCCTGCACAAAAGCTAACATCCCACATCCTGACATCATCACTGAGTCAGGCCGGGCGCTGACAGCCCATCATGCGGTTTTGATTACAAATGTGGTCGATACTGAAACCGCACACCAAAACAGACCTGATAAAAACCCTGCATGTGAAAAACCGGCCATCGTTCAAGATCTGGTTTCGATGATTGATGCTTTATCTGAAACCCGGACAAGCAATACATCATCCAGATCGCCTGTTGAAATCTATCATGAAGCAAAACACAGCCTGTCAGAAACCCAATCACAATTTAATAGTGGCGAGTTAACATTGGAACAGCGCGCTTATGCAGAACAACTTTATTCATCAATTTGCTGGAAAGTACGCACAATATTACAGGCTGGCACAAAAGCGCACAGGGAAACACTCGATGAACTGAATGAGACACTTGCAGATAAATATTTCTGCAATTTTTCAATCTTCAAATCTACGCCGGATATCTGGGCCATATCACAAATTTTTCCCATCGTACCGCTACACCGCCTGGACGAAGCACCGTCGCGCCGCGGACGACTGCATGATATCACCTGTGATTCAGATGGCAGGATAGATTTTTATGTTGACAGTGAAGGTATCGAGTCCAGCCTGCCCCTGCACCCACTGAAAAATAATGAACCTTACCTGATCGGACTATTTTTGATCGGAGCATACCAGGAAATTCTCGGCGACATGCACAACCTGTTTGGGGACACAGATTCCATTAACGTAGCGCTAACCGAAAATGGTGATTACAAACTCGATCAGGCACTGCGTGGTGATACAGTCCGTTCTGTCCTTGAGTTTGTAAAATACGATGTAAACCAGATTATAAATGTATATGAAGAAAAAGTGGATTCTGCTGAATTAAACGCAACACAAAAAAAACTGTTTCTTAAAGAACTCAAAGCCGGTATCAGCGGATACACCTACCTGGAAGATTGAGGCACCCCTTAAGTGTCCGAATGCGCCGCAGGTACACCTGCAAAACTTGGGGCCTTTATTTTTTTACTCTCAGAAAAAATAATATAAAGCACTGTTAATCCATAACTTTTCCAGCTTTACACCCATTTCTTCACCTGTGCTCACTTGATATGAAGCGCCTTTTATGATTAGATACAAAGCTCCTAACTATCCGATTTTGTTGAATATTTTAGAGATTCGAGCAAACCATTCAACAAGGCGGCACACCGCTAAAAAAACAAAAATACAGATAAGGTGAGAATAATAAATAAACCATCCGGTCAAACTGCCGGAAAAAAATAACAACATGGGTTTGCACTGGAAAATACGGAGCGGTGCAAAATAATAAATTCCATATCTAAGCATGTGGAAATAGGGGGGGTATAGTGAGGAAGCATCTGTTACCTTTATTTTTTGTCAGTTTGGCAATGAGCCTTACTTACGGCTTCGCTTCCCTTTTCCTAACAACTCCCCTGGTTTTAAAATCAACAGTATCACATTCAAACATACCCTCAGGCGCAAACTACATAAACGCCAACTTCAGCCTGAATCTCAGCATCATCAAACAAGCGCATGCTAATAACAGGCAAGCTGCACAGCTAACGACGGCAAGCGATGGCGTTCTCGTTAAATTTAAAAGCACCACCAGCATAAGCAACCAGAGAAACGCATTAAGTTCCGCCGGGTGTAGATCAAATGCCTCTTTTAGTATTGTTAATAATCTGACACATGCCAGCATCACGTCTAATCGAACGCTGGATCAAACTCTGAGTGTTCTGCGTGCCAATCCAGATGTTGAATATGCAGAACCGAATTTCATTTTATCCATAGACGCGATACCTGACGATCCCCAGTTTACTAACCTGTATGGTCTTGATAATAATGCCCAGACTGGCGGTGCCATTGACGCCGACATTGACGCGCCTGAAGCGTGGGACATTGAAACAGGCACAAACACGGTTGTTGCCGTTATCGACTCCGGCCTGGATTATAACCACGTCGATATCCAGGGCAACGTCTGGTCCAACAGTGGGGAAATTGCAAATAACGGCATCGATGATGATGGCAACGGTTATGTTGATGATGTCCGCGGCTGGGATTTCGCCAACACGGATAACGACCCGATGGACGATAATAACCACGGCACCCATGTAGCCGGCACGATTGCCGCGACCGGAAATAATGGCGTCGGTGTCACAGGCGTCAACTGGTCAGCCCGGGTGATGCCACTGAAATTTATTACGGCAGCAGGAACCGGTGGAACAGCAGACGCGATTGCCGCCATTGATTATGCTGTTGCCAACGGCGCACGTATTATCAATGCCAGCTGGGGAGGCACTTTTTTCAGCCAGGCATTATTTGATGCCATTTCCGCCGCCAATACAGCCGGCGTTTTATTTGTTGCGGCAGCGGGTAATAATGGTGTTGATACCGATGTCACACCCAACTATCCCGCCAGCTACGATATTCCGAACATCATCTCGGTTGCAGCAACAGATAGTACTGACGGTTTAGCGGCTTTTTCAAATTTTGGCGCGACCTCCGTTGATCTGGGCGCACCCGGTGTTGCCATACTCAGCACCATACCCGCAAATGCATATGCCTCTTTCAGCGGGACATCCATGGCGTCACCCCATGTCGCCGGTGTCGCAACATTGGCATTGTCTCGCGAACCCACATTATCCGTCGCAGAACTGAGTGCCGCCCTACTCGATAATACTGATCCGGTCGGCAGCTTGCTTGGCAGAACCGTGACCGGGGGGCGCCTGAATGCATTTAACACACTCAGCAGTATTGGGGCACCTGTTCCCCCCCCTCCGGTTCTCATCACGATTTCACCTGATAACGCATCCGTCCCGGTCGGAGGTAATGTTCAATTTTCCGCAACAGGCAGTACGACTGCGTACACCTGGTCAATAAACTCAACTGCCGCCAGCATCACTTCAGCAGGCGGGCTATTAACAGGGCTGGCGCCTGGTGTCGTCATAGTCACGGCAACCGATGCAACGGGTAATACCGACAGCTCCGCTAACATTAATATTATCCAGATTCAAATTACACCATCCAGTGCAACACTCAGTACAGGTGCAACTCAGCAATATACTGCAACAGGCGGTTTTCCGCCTTATGCCTGGAGTAGCAACAGTCCTGCGATTGCATCCGTTGATGCCGCAACCGGTCTGTTGACTGCACTTGCGGCAGGCACCGTTACCCTCTCCGTAGTCGATAATATTGGTGCAACGGCCAGCACAAACAACATTGTCATTACACAACCAGTCCTCACACCACAAACCGCCGTACTTGCCGTCAATGCGACATTACAATTTTCCGCAACAGGGGGTGCTGCACCCTATACCTGGTCGACAAACAATACCGCTGTGGCAAGTATCGGTGCGACAACTGCGGTTTTGTCAGCGTTGACGCAAGGTACTGTGACGGTGACAGCCGTCGATGCCAATGGTACGACAGCCAGTTCAGCTATCATTTCGGTCAGAACAATTACTGTCTCCCCTCCCACCGCGTCGGTGGAAACAGGTAGCACACTGCAGTTTACTGCCGCAGGTGGCGCGGCTCCGTATAGCTGGACCAGCAGTAGTCCTGCTATCGCAACAATGAATGCCACAACCGGTTTGTTAACCGCTGTTTCGGCGGGCACTATTACCATCCGCGCAACAGATGCTGACGGCATCATTGGCAACAGCGGTACCATTACAGCCACAACACCACCGCCACCGGCCGCCGTTACCATCACACCTCAGACCAGCACACTTGCTGCCGGGCAAACTCTGCAATTCAGCACAACTGGCGGAGCAGCACCTTACACCTGGCGCTCATCCAATCCTGCAACCGCAACAGTTAGCGCGACCGGGTTACTGACAGCCATTGCTGCGGGCACGTCAATAGTCACCGTCACTGACAATATTGGCAGTGCTGTCACATCAGGTACAATTACAGTGACACAAACACAGATCAGCCCGAACAGTACATTTATCGGCGTAGGGCAGAC